>JBDTQP010000220.1:0-3728 GCA_039932125.1 Gemmatimonadota bacterium | reverse complement strand
CCTTTGTGGCCCTCTTCGTCTTCCAGTTGCCATTCCCCTTCGTCGTGATCACTGCTGGAATCATAGGATTTACCGGCGGACACCTGAAGCCGGATGCTTTTCTGCCGCTTTCGGATTCCCATCCAGGCCCGGTGTCGTTGTCCCAGGAATCGCGGGAATCCCCGACCTGGACTCGCGGCATATGGGTAACCACCATTTGCCTCCTTCTCTGGTGGACTCCAGTGGCGGTCGCGGGGCTCTTGCTTGGCTGGCAAAGTATCCTGGTAAGCGAAGCCATCTTTTTCAGCAAAGCGGCAATGGTGACCTTTGGTGGTGCCTATGCCGTTCTGCCCTACGTCGCGCAACAGGCGGTGGGGCAATTTCGCTGGCTGTCTGCGCCACAGATGGTCGATGGGCTGGGGCTCGCCGAGACTACACCAGGCCCGCTCATCATGGTGGTGCTGTTCGTCGGCTTCATTGCCGGTTGGAATCATCCCCAGCCGCTCACGCCTGTCGCAATGGCTACATGGGGTGCCCTGATGACCACCTGGGTCACGTTCGTACCCTGCTTCATGTGGATTTTTCTCGGCGCGCCCCACGTCGAACGTCTCTACGGCAACGCCAGGCTTGGCAGTACGCTCGCCGCCATCACGGCCGCCGTTGTCGGGGTCGTCGCCAACTTATCCGTTTGGTTTGCCGCTCACGTGATCGTCCGCAACGGACGTCCCGATTTCTTCGCCATTGCCGTCGGACTTCTGGTCTTCGCCGGTATGACGCGATGGAAGTGGAATGTCGTTCCGGTTGTGATCGGATCTGGTCTCGCAGGATTGGTGCATCAGCTGCTGTGGTAATGACGAACGGAAAGCGGGAGAAGAGCCCAGCGACACCGATCCTTTGACAGTGGATTGATGGCAGTGCTGGTGGGTAAAGAAAACGGCGACCCCTGAGGGGTCGCCGGTGAGCAGCAGTTCGCCGGTGCTATTGTGCGGGTTTGTAGATCCGGAGCTTGGCGTTTCCGTCGAGTCCCACGAAGGTCAGGCCGAGCCGGGCAACATCATCTGCCGTCAGGCTACTCAGGGTCTCCTGATCGAGGAACCCGCTGCGGCGGGCACATGGCTCACAAATCCCATGAGAAACCCCATTGCCTTCGGAGTTTCCCTGGAGATTGTCGCCACACCAGGCGCAGCGTAAAAGCAACGGCATCAAACCCTCGAGGACCCTGACACCCACAGCTTTCCCCATTCTGAGGCTCGCGGCGGCCCTCACGGGGTTAGGTGAGGGAATGCGGGTGCTGTTTTGGCATTTCGCATGCCACCTGGAGAGGGTCGGGGTCCATATCAGCAGCGTGCGGATATTGTCATGGTATCTCATTTTTCCCGCTGGGGGCCGAGCATTTGGGGCTCCCCTCTCCCCAGCCCGGAGGAGTACTTCCTCCCACCGCCATTCCGCAGATCACTGGAGCCCGATCGTGGGCAAGCAGACCAACCCACCCTCGCTTGTCTGCCGTCATCAGGTGCACATGCGTTTCCCGCGGTGATTCCCAATTGAGTTCGCTCGCCCGCTCGGCATATCCATTTGCATCCGCGTAGTGCACTTCCTGGGCGGTCACCAGGTTCCGGACGGCCACCGAGAGCTGCGAAACAAGCTCAGGTGATACGGATGGAGATTCTGACGCATTCCCTGCAGTATTGTTCGCGGGACTCTGCCCCTCTTTTTCGATCCCTTCCACCTCATAGAGTTGAACGTGCTCAACCTGGTTGTCCGCCCAGCGTCGCACGAGCATGAAGTTGGAGCCGATCTGGTGGACTTCAAGCTCATCGGGAATACGAATAGCCCCGATCACCCGCGCGTTCTTCCCATAGACCAGCCATGGTGTCGTTGAATCCGCCGGAGCCGAGGTACGAACCTGGGTCCAGAGCCTCCCATCATCGGCAATCTTGACGAATCGATAGGCGCCCGGAGGAACGTCCGGCAAGTCATCGAGGATGCTGCTGACATCCGGACGGGTGAGCGTGTCCGCCGGACCGTCAATCCAGTTGTTGCGATACAGCCAGACGGTGAGCGGAAATGTGGTCAGGCCTCCGGTTACAACGGTTTCAGAGGATATGTAAGTGCCGGCTGTGTCGAAGGTCGAAAGCAGCGGCGCGTCGTAGACCGAGAAATGCTGAGGATCCCGGGAGATGATCTGCATCGAACCGCTGAACTCACCGGGTCCTGATCCCTGGCGCCCTCGCACCTGGAGGAAGCGGCCTTCCCGATCGAAAAACCGAAGCTCGTTCGATCCCGAGTTGGCAATGATGATGCGGCCGTCTGGCGTCCGATACGAGCTGGAGGCCCCCGATAACTCCTGCCGCTCATCCCCTTCGCTTACGCCGATGTCTACCGTGGGCAGGGCGGAGAGCCGCCAGACTGGAAGGTTTTCCGCCTGTGGATCTTTTCCTTCCCGGGCACAAGCATTGACCATGAAGAGAAGAAAGCATCCGCATAGTGTTTGGCGCATAGCTGCTCCGGGGTTCTGGTTTTAGTGATGCGATACGGGTCGTGCTGGAGCGGGGCACGCTAGAGAGCGGGCCATTGCTGCGTGACGCAGTGAAGGGCCCCCAGCCCCCAGACCAGATCGGTACAATCGATCGAGACGACCTCGCGATCGGGGAAGAGGCCCTGGAGAATGCGTCGTGCTGCCGCATCCTGGGGGCAGCGATAGGTGGGCAGAAGCACCGACTGGTTGGCGATATAGAAATTGGCGTAGCTGGCTGGAAGCCGGTGTTCATCCTGAAAAACCGGATCGGGCATCGGAAGGGCGACCACGCGAAGCGGCACACCGTCCTGATCCCGCATATGCCGCAGGCGATGCAGGTTGTCGTTCAACGGGCCATAGTTTTCGTCCGAGGAATCCGGCTCCACTACGGTCACCACGGTGGTCGGGCTCACGAACCGGGTGAGGTCATCAACATGGCCATCGGTATCATCACCGACAATGCCTTCACCGAGCCAGAGAATGTGGCGCACACCAAGGTAGTCCTTGAGGTACTGCTCGATCTGTTCGCGGGTAAGAGAGGGATTGCGGTTGGGGTTGAGCAGGCAGGCCTCAGTGGTGATCAGGGTTCCGGCCCCGTTCAGATCGATCGATCCGCCCTCCATCACAATGCCGGGATGGAACACCGGAATGTTGAACTCCGCCCCGATTCGGGTGGGGATCACGTCATCGAGATCGTAGGGCGGATACTTCCCTCCCCACGCGTTGTATCCCCAGTCCACGATTGCCTCTTCCCTCCTTCCGTCCCGGTCACGCTGAATGAAGACCGGGCCGTGGTCTCTGCACCAGGCGTCATTGGTAGGATTCTGGTGCAGAAATACCCGCTCAAGTGCCACTCTCCCCGCCGCCAGCCGATCCCGCACGTCGCTCGCGGCGTCCTCATGCAGCACATTGATGTGCACCTCCTCGCGTGAGGCGATCTGGCGCACCAGCTCCACAAAAACGTCCGGCACCGGAGCAAATTTGTCGGGCCACGAGGCGTGCTTGTGCGGCCAGGAGAGCCAGGTGCCGCGGTGCGCTCCCCATTCGGGGGGCATCGAATAGCCCAGCGATCCGGGCGTTCCGATTGAATGATTGGATGAGAGGATGATTGGATGATTGGACAATTCGTGGCCTATTGAAATCTTCTCTGCCGCACGGGCGACAGCCCCGCGCCGCTCAAGATAGAACTTCGGATCTGCATGACATCATCATCCAGTCATCCATGCATCCA
>JBDTQP010000219.1:0-3738 GCA_039932125.1 Gemmatimonadota bacterium | reverse complement strand
TGCGCCGGGGAATCGGGTCTGAAAAACAGAAATCCCGGCCAGCGGTAACCGCCAGTCCGGGACTCATGCCTTTCAGTTTTCATCACCCAGGCTGGAAGGCTTAACCCTGGGGCCCCGAGGGGCTATGTCCTACATAACTGGCGCTGAACATACTCTGGGTGGCTATAGAATGCAAGTCCCCTGCCAACTTCCATTCTGCTAGTACATGAACCCCGCTCGTATGTAGAGTGATGTGATCTCATCGCTTCGAGCGACTGTGAAGGTGACGGTATTCTTTCGCGTGAGGAAGCCAAGCGAGACACCGCCTCCAAATCCGGTATGCCATTCGTCCGAAGTTTCCCCGGTACTATATACCCGGCCAATATCGGCCAGTCCGAAAATCCCGAGGGCCGTGGGCACGACCAGTGGGATTCTGCCAATGTGAATGCGAAGTTCGGCATTACCGTAGGCTGAGGCATCTCCCGCGAAGCGCTGTTCCTGCCACCCCAGAAGGTTGTTCCTGCCTCCGAGGTATGCCGCCTCATGAAAGGGGAAGCGTCCGAAGACTCTTTCGCCGCCTATTCTGAGCGCCAGCGTGGGGCTCGAAGGAATGGGCGCCGTCAGGTAGGTCGCGATGTCGCCCCGGACCTTGCCAAAGGTTGCCTTCACGTCCCAGAGACCCGGATACAGCAGCCCCTCGATATTGAGCAGGATGCCACTTTGCGCCGCAGCGATCACGTCGCGGGTATCGATGTGAACGCTCCCTCGGGCACCGATCTGGCCGAAGTTTCCAGCGCCGTACAGGGAAGGGAGCGTGCTGATGAAGCGGCCTTCATTCTTCTCGAGCCTGTTGTACTGAACTCTGGGGCCGCCGGAAAAGGAGAGAAACCTGGAGAGTGGAATCGTGATCGAAGGCTCCAGCAAATACTGCTCCTGTCTCACCTTGTAGAAATCATTTTCCTGATTGTTGGCGGTTTCATTACCGAACCCGAAGAAGCGAAGAATCTCAATGCCGGATCCCCGGGCAAGGAGGTTCGTGTATGTCCGAGAGTTCTCGACGTGCCACTCTCCGACGTATTCCGCGCGAAATGTCCTGGCGGCCGTTGCGTAACCGGCGCGGAAGCTGTGTCTGCCCGCGAAGGGATCCTTTCTGAACCCAAAGTCGGTTTTGATGAAACCGGCGCCGAGAAAAACTCCCAGATCTGCGCTCCCCGTGCCCCAGAGTGTGGGTTGCCAGAAAGTTCCCCAGTCGCGGGGTGGGACCGGGGTGGTGGTATCAGGGCGCGTATAGGTTGATCGATCAAGGTCTCCGCCATGCAGCGACTGAAGCACGGTGTGGTCGCCCGTGTCATACATCCGAATGTTTCCCGCGTCGGATGAGTCGATGACGACGTCTTCGCCCTTTCCCCCAACGATGCGAATAGTGATGTCACCGTTTCCCCCACCGCGGACCAGAACGCTATCGTCTCCCCCGTGCAGGTAAAAACGGATCTCGTTGGTGTCCCTGGGGCGGAAGACGCGGTGGGCCGTTCGAATGGTTGCCGGAGCCCCATCGATCGAGTCCGACGATTCCATGAGCACTTCGACATCATTCGCGGCCCGGCCGATGCCGGCGCCTCGCGTAATCGTCACCCGATCGGCGTGATCGGTTCCCTGGAGATCGGTTTCACTTGCGAGGTAGCGGAAGTACTTCTCCGCCACGGCCGGCAGCTTGTCACGCCGAACCCGCAGAGTGCTGGCGAGCCGGCGGCCATCGATGCGGAACTGCTGAACCGGGAGGGCGTTTACGGCGGAGTCGATGACCGCATCGGTGAGGCTGCGCTGTAAATCGTGAGCAATGGAATCGAATGCCGCACGGTCGAGAGCGCTCAACAGCTGCCGATCCAGCTCCCGTCCATTGAAAGTTGCGCCGTAGATGCTGGGATACTTCGGGCCAAAATTCACCAGTTGGGGACGAGTCTCCCGGCCAATGGCCAGGAGCATCCCGTCATAACGGACAAATGCCTGATCTCGATCCTTCGGAATGGGCGACCAGGCAGTGGCAGGCTCATCCGGTCCGATGCGGGCCCAGCTCCACTGCCCGCGATGCCGGTCCCAATCGCCCACGAGAAGATCCATCATCCTGGCCTTGAGAAAGCCCAGGGTATCTATGTGATTGCCGGGGCTCTCTTCGAGGTGCTCCAGCAGCTTATCCATGTCGATGATCCGGGAGGCGTTCTCGAGTCCGGTAAGCTGAGTCTTCCCCTCAGCCGGGTGCTCCTCGATCGTTCCCAGCATGTTGCGGAACGCTGCGCGGAATTCACCAAGTGCCGGATCATCGGGCATTACGTAGATCTGGGGCACCGCATGCAGCACACCGGCTGCATCGAGGAGCCGGGAGACCACGAGCGGACCGGCGGGATACGCAGAGCTGATCTGGTCCTGCAGGAGATCATCCGCCAGCGTGCCGCGAAGATCGGGGGGGAGAATGGCGGAAGGGTCCTTGTCTACCGAGCGGAAGGAGTACTCCCGCCCGTCCGGGTTGACCAGACGAAGGGAATGCGTCTGCTGTCCGCCGCCAACCTTCACCGGCCTAAGGCCACCGGCGAACGTCTGTAGATTGAGAATCACCACCTTGGTAGGTGTCGTCCAGAGATCCCGATAGTCGCCGCCGAAGATGAATCGATGCACCGTCCCGGCATCGTAGTCCGGATTGGGGGCAATCAGGACCCAATGAGCGGTGTCCACCTGCCCGGTCAGCCGCGAGGTGACCGATGCGAGCAGAAAACCGGTGAGCACTGCAATCAAAAATGAAGGCGACCCAGGATGGCCGGGCAGGCGCATGAAGTGTCTCTGTTGTCGATTTTTCAGCCGGCGACCCGCCTCGTATTCTTCGTTGGTGGGGGCCTGGCTGTTCACACAGTCTTCATAGTAGGCCGGCCCCGGCCCGAAGGGTAGTGATTCCGTGATCGGGCCGTGTCCGGTTCGACGGAAGAACTACTGATCCTCCTCCTCGAGCTGGCGGGCGAGATCGGCCGCCAGGAGCCGCAGCTCATTCACCATACGCCGACCTTTCCATTCCGGCCGTGCTTCCAGCGTCTCGAGGAGAGAACGGTACCACCATAGCAATTGCTCACCGTTCGCGAGCGAGATGGATGGAAGGTATTCCGTGCCGAGCCTCCGTACGTCCGCCAGCAGGGATCCGCACTGATGGATTTCGCTGGCCGCGGTCACTTCGAGCGCGCGATTACTGGCTCGGGAGAGCTGTCCGAGATATTCAATCTTGTAAATGTTCCAGGGCCTGAGATGCCCCCAGCTGTCATGACGTGGTTCACCGGAATCCGAGAGAATCGTGATGACAACCGATCCGAACTTTTCGGCCACTTTATGCCGCAACAGGTGCTGGTCGTCCGGGCGGGTTTCGGCAATAACCGGATGCAGGATACCCGCGATGATGGTGTGTTCATCGCAGCCGTAGCGGGCGAGAATCAGTCCATTGTGTGACGGATGCGTGAGATAGGCGAGGGCGGTGCCTTTGCGCGAGCGAGGCGCGTAGTATTTCGCCGCAAAAGCCAGGGCGTGATTGACGGGATCGCTGTATCCGCTCATTCTCCGCTGCCTGTCTGAGTCCCGGTTCCCGACATATCGCGTGTCGCTGGCCGCAGTGTGATGGTGAATTCCTGGCCCGGCCGATTCCCGAGTGGCCACCTTGCTGACCACGATTCGCGATAAGTCACGAGTGCAGTTCCAGCGTCATGGAATCTGAAGAATTTTATGCGT
>JBDTQP010000218.1:0-3754 GCA_039932125.1 Gemmatimonadota bacterium | reverse complement strand
CGGCTCGCCGCCGCACTGGCCGACCGCTACCGCGTCGAGCGGGAGCTGGGCGCCGGCGGCATGGCGACGGTATACCTCGCGCACGATTTGAAACACGATCGCAAAGTCGCGATCAAGGTGCTGCGACCCGAGTTGGCCGCGGTGATCGGCGCCGAGCGGTTCCTGCGCGAGATCAAGACCATCGCCAACCTCCAGCATCCGCACATTCTTGGTCTGATCGATTCGGGTGAGGTGAACGGCACCGCGTATTACGTGATGCCGTTCGTGGAGGGCGAGTCGCTGCGCGACCGGTTGAATCGCGAGAAGCAGCTACCAATTCATGACGCGGTGCGTCTCGCCACCGAAGTGGCCGGCGCGCTGGACTATGCGCATCGGCACGGGGTCATTCACCGGGACATCAAGCCGGAAAATATCCTGCTGCACGATGGCTCGGCATTGGTGGCGGACTTCGGTATTGCGCTCGCGGTCTCCAGCGCCGGGGGCGGGTCACGGATGACCGAAACCGGCATGTCCCTCGGCACCCCGCACTACATGTCGCCCGAGCAGGCGATGGGCGAGCGGGAGATCACCGTGCGGAGCGACGTGTACGCGCTCGGCGCCATGACCTACGAGATGCTGATCGGCGAGCCGCCCTTCACCGGCAGCACTGCGCAAGCCATTGTCGCGAAGGTGCTGACCGAAGAGCCGCGTCCCCTCATTCCCCAGCGTCACTCGGTTCCACCAGAAGTTGAAAAGGCGGTGCAGACGGCACTCGAAAAATTGCCCGCCGATCGCTTTGGCTCAGCGGCAGAGTTTGCCACCGCGCTGAAAGATGGAAAGACTGAACGCGGCAACGTGGGAAGGAGAGGCCGCCAGCTCACGTCCCCACGTCCGTCGATGCGGACCTCGATTCCGCTCGCCATCGGCTTTCTCATTATGCTGCTGGCGGCATTTCTGCTGGGTCGCCGAGAGTCAGGCGGAGATACGCTGCCGCTCAGCTTCGGCCAGTCGATCAAGGTGACCTGGGACCCGGGCCTCGAGGTGTTGCCGGCGATTTCTCCCGACGGGAAGACCGTCACGTACGCCAGTGGTACTCCGATTCGTATGCGGGTCTATGTCCGTCCGGTCGCGGGTGGTCGCGGGATTCCCCTCACCGACGATACCACGCAGGTCCAGTCGCATCCCCGGTGGTCGCCCGATGGAAGCCGCGTCCTGTTTCTCGAGCGGGGTGGTGTGGTGAGCGTCCCCGCGACCGGAGGCAGCGAAACACCGGAGGTTCCTCCTGGGAGGAGCAGTCCAGTGATCTCGGCCGCCTGGTCGCCCGATGGAAAGAGTATCGGATACGTCATCGGTGACTCGCTGTTCATCCGTGATGGTCAGAACGATTCGAGAGGCGTCGCGCGAGTGTTTGAAGCGAATGGGTGCACCTGGAGCCCCGATGGTGCGTATGTCGCGTGCTCGTCCGGCAACGCCATCTCGCTCACGACCGGAGTTTTGTTCGGCAATGTTTCGCCCAGCAAGCTGGTCGCTGTGCGTGTACGCGATGGCCGGGTTTTCCCGCTCACGGACAGCCTCTCGCTTAACCAGAGCCCGGTCTGGTCGCCCGACGGGAGGTGGATATACTATGTCTCCAACCGTTTCGGTCCGCGCGACATCTTCGCCCAGGCCGTGTCGGGTGGCCTGCCTCGTGGCTCCGCGCTCCGGCTGACAACGGGGCTTAACTCCCATACCATCTCGCTCTCCGCCGATGGCAAGCGCCTCGCCTATGCGAGCATCAGTATCGAGAGCAATGCCTGGTCGATCTCCATCCCGACGAAGGCGCCGGGCACCACGTCCAGCGGTGTGCAGCTAACCCACGGCGGACAGTTCGTCGAGGCGGTGGAGCCTTCCTGGGACGGGCGCTGGCTCTACTACGATTCCGACCTGGGCGGCAACATGGATCTCTATCGGATGGCGATCCCCGACGGAACTCCCGAGCGACTGACGACCGATTCCAGCGATGATTTCTTTCCTGCGCCCTCTCCGGATGGCCGGGAGGTCGCGTTCCATTCCTGGCGGAGTGGCTCCCGCGATATCTACGTGATGCCACTCGATGGCGGCCCGGTTCAGCGGGTGACTGCATCACCGGGTCAGGAGGCGATAGCGAAATGGTCCCCCGATGGCAGTCAGATCGCCTACTGCATTTTTACCGGCAGAGGAGGCATCTGGACTGTGCGACGCATTCAGGGCAAGTGGCAGAAACCCGTGGAAAGACTCGACCATGGATTTTTTCCTCTCTGGTCTCCCGACGGCCGGGAGATTGCTTTCAGCAACGCCGTCGCCGGCGGGTCGCTCTGGGTGATGCCGGCGGATGCCGGGCCACCACACTTGCTCGCGGACACAACTGGAGTGCGTGGCATTCTGGGCGACGAGGTGGTATGGAGTACGGACGGACGACTGGTATATACCCGGACCCATGATGCCGCGGGAAACACGCTGTTCTGGTCGATTCCGCACGCTGGAGGTTCGCCCCAGCTGCTGCTCACTTTCAATGGTGTAGGACCTTCGCCCACGCGTGGCGGGTGGAGCGTATCCGGTGACCGGCTGCTGTACCCCGCAGCGGAACAGCGGAGCGATGTGTGGGTCATGGAGGTCCGGAAGCCGTGAGCACGATCGCCGAACAGCTGACGAAGGCGCTGGCGGATCGCTATGTCATCGAGCGGGAGCTCGGTGCCGGCGGGATGGCGACGGTCTATCTCGCGCACGATATCAAGCACGATCGCAAGGTCGCGATCAAGGTGCTCCGGCCCGAGCTGGCCCAGGTGCTCGGCGCCGACCGATTCATCCAGGAAATCAGGACCATTGCCCACCTGCAGCATCCAAACATCTTGCCGCTGTTCGATTCCGGCGTGATACCAGGGCAATCGGCCAGTGGGCACGGGAGTGCGACGATTCCCTACTATGTCATGCCCTTCATCGAAGGCGAATCGCTCCACGCGCGTATCGTTCGTGAAGGAAAGCTGCCGGCTGATCAGGCCATGCGGATCTTCCGCGAAGTCGCCGACGCTCTCAGCTACGCCCACCGCCACGGCATCGTCCACCGCGATATCAAGCCCGACAACATTCTGCTCTCCGAAAGCCACGCGATTGTGGCCGACTTCGGCGTAGCCAAGGCGGTGAGCGCATCGGTTACTGGTGGCGGCGGACTCACGACGGTTGGCATGGTCATTGGAACTCCGGCCTACATGGCGCCGGAACAGGCGGCAGGAGATCCCACGCTCGATCACCGTGCCGACATCTATGCCCTGGGTGCCCTGGGCTACGAGATGCTGACTGGTGAAGAGATGTTCCCCGGCCGCACGCCGCAGGCGGTGATCGCGGCGCATATCACCGAGGCTCCGGCTCCACTCGCGCGCCGGGTACCCACCGCTTCGCCCGCCTTTGCCGCGCTGGTCATGCGCTGCCTCGAAAAGGATCCGGCAAAACGTCCGCAGCATGCCGCCGAAATCATTGCACCGCTCGATGCCATCTCCCCAGTCCGGGCCAGCCGGCCGCGCTGGATGCTCTGGGCTCTGGCGGCGGCCGTGATGGTTCTTCTAATCGCGGGGCTCTTCTTCGCTGGAATTATTGGCGGCCGCTCACTGCTGGCCCAGGGAGTTCTCGCCGAGCGGGATCCAATTCTCGTCGCCGATGTGACCAACCGGACCCGGGATAGCCTGCTCGGGCTCACCGTGACCGAAGCACTCCGGGTCGACCTCACGCAGTCGCGCGCAGTGGCCCTGGTAAGTCCGGCCGA
>JBDTQP010000217.1:0-3888 GCA_039932125.1 Gemmatimonadota bacterium | reverse complement strand
CATCGATGCGGTCGTTTTCTGCGGAGTAGAGGTCCAGGCTGCAGGACTCCCAGCCGCACAGCCGATGGGCGACTTCGACGATAATGCGGGCTGCTTCTATCGGAGCTTTCGCGCCGCTCAGCTGATACGCCAGCGAGGCAAAGGTCTCGGCCCGGCGCTCTCCTTCTTTTCTCTCGGTGATGTCCCGCTGGGTTCCCCAGGCCCTCTTGAGCTTTCCATCCTCCATCACACCAACGAAGTTGTTCAGGAAATATTTCGAGCGTCCTTCACGATCCCGCTCATGAGATTCGGCGTCCGTCAGCCGATACCCCGAGCGCACGAAGGCGCGGAGATACTCGAGATTTTTCGGATCGGAGCGAACCAGAAGCTGCTCCGTCCTCAGTCCAATCAGCTGCGAGGCTTCGCTGAAGCCGTACATCCGGGCCATCTCATCGTTGCACTCGCTCATGTACGCGTGCCGGTAGATGAACTCTATCTGCTCAGCTTCATCAAGATCCGTGGGCATTGGCTCTTCGATCTCGCAACACCAGATCGCCTCGCTGCTCTGAGCCACGAACGCGCGATAGCGGTCCTCGCTCGCGCGCAGCCGGTCCTGCGCCAGCCGCTGGGAGGTGATATCCCGCGCGAAAGCGCTGAATACGATTTCGTTGCCGACTCTGATGGAGCCGACGGTAAGCTCAATGGGGAACTCGTGGCCATGGCGATGAAGCGCCGGCAGCTCGAGGCGGCGATTCTGGATAGTGGTTGTCCCATCGAGCATGAACTGATGCACCCCGGAAAGATGGGCGTTCCGCAGAGAGGCCGGAATAATGGTTTCAGCCAGGTTTCTGCCCAGCGCTTCGGCCATGCTCCAGCCGAAAATGTGCTCCGCCTGGGGATTCCATCCGGTAATGCGGCCTTCCTGGTCCATGGTGATAACGGCGTCCAGGGCTTGCTCGAATATGAGCTTGAGCCTGGCCTCGCTGTCACGATCCACGGTGGGGGAAGGGTTGTCTTCGTTCACGAGGGGAGAGCCCCAGCGGGTGAAGTGTGTTCTCGGTAACACCCCGGTCCGGGACGGCACCGGGAAGTGACGGGGACAGCGCAAAGGCTATGTCGCGATGGTAGTTTCAAAGTTGACTGGCTTTTATGGGAGATGCAAGGCATTACAGACATACCCACGGCTTACTACCGGTTCCAATCGCTTTTATCTTGAGCCTTGCCCCTCGGTTGTACCCTCGTCAGACCTGCCCGATATGGAGTTCGCTGCATGGCCCACGCAGAGCTGCCGCTCTACAAGAATCCGTTTGGGAAGACGCAGAGGCGAGATACCTGGTGGATCCAGCCCCTGGTCGTCTTCACCATTCTGACCTCGTTCATCGTGTATTCCACATGGGCGGCTTTCCAGAACGGTCATTACTGGTATGGTCCCTATCTCTCGCCCTTCTATTCGCCGGAACTTTTTGGCCAGTCCCCACACGCCCTTTTCGGGCCTCAACCTGGCTGGTGGCCCGGATGGCTGCCCTTCTCGCCAGCCCTTCTCATTCTCTGGGCGCCCGGTGGTTTCCGCTTCACCTGTTACTACTACCGGGGCGCCTACTACAAGGCGTTCTGGGCTGATCCACCCGCGTGTACGGTGGGAGAGCCCCGGAATGGATATCTCGGAGAGAACAGTTTCCCGCTTATTTTGCAGAACATCCACCGTTTTTTCCTGGTACTGGCAGTTCTCTTTCTATTTCTCCTTGCGATCGACGTGTACAAGGCGCTCTGGTGGATCAACCCCGCTACCGGTGCGGTTGAGTTCGGCGTGGGGCTGGGGACAGTCATCCTGGCCCTCAACGTGACGTTCCTGAGCTGCTACACCCTGGGATGTCATTCCATGCGTCACCTGGTTGGTGGCGCCTTGGACCGGCTCTCCCGCTCGCCCCGTCGCAAGTTCGCCTACGATTGCAGCAGCTGTCTTAACCGCAAGCACATGAACTGGGCCTGGATGAGTCTCTTCAGCGTCGCCTCATCGGACATCTACATCCGCCTCTGCTCGATGGGGATCCTGCACGACTGGAGAATCTTCTGATGGCCGACTTTGAAACAGTGGACCACGATGTCCTGGTCATCGGCGCCGGCGGCGCCGGACTTCGTGCCGCCATCGGAGCCGCGGCCGCGGGAGTCCGGGTTGGCCTCGTCTGCAAATCGCTTCTCGGCAAAGCGCACACGGTTATGGCCGAAGGTGGCGTGGCCGCCGCGCTCGCCAATGTAGACGACCGGGACAACTGGAAGGTGCACTTTGCGGACACGATGCGGGGCGGTCAATACGTGAACAACTGGCGCATGGCAGAGCTCCACGCGAAAGAAGCACCAGACAGGGTGCGGGAGCTCGAGGCATGGGGCGCTCTGTTTGACCGGACGCCGGACGGCAGAATCCTTCAACGCAACTTTGGCGGTCACAAATACCCTCGCCTCGCGCACGTCGGCGACCGGACGGGACTGGAGATGATCCGGACCCTCCAGGATCACGGCATTCACCAGGGCATTGACGTGCACATGGAGGTCACGGTCCTCACCCTGCTCAAGGATGGAGATCGTGTCGCGGGAGCCTTTGCCTACGATCGGGAGCGGGGAAGGTTCCGGCTCTTCCGCGCGAAAGCAGTAATCCTGGCCACGGGTGGAGTCGGTCGGGCATTCAGGATTACGAGCAACAGCTGGGAGTACACCGGAGATGGGCACGCGCTGGCCTACCTGGCTGGTGCGGCGCTGCAGGACATGGAGTTCATCCAGTTTCATCCCACCGGTATGGTGTGGCCTCCCAGCGTGCGCGGAATTCTGGTCACCGAGGGGGTGCGGGGTGAGGGCGGCATCCTGGTCAACAGCGAAGGCCGCCGTTTCATGTTCGATGACATCCCGGAAAACTATCGCGCGCAGACCGCGGATAACGAAGAAGAAGGCTGGCGCTATACCCAGGGAGACAAGGACTCCCGGCGCCCGCCTGAGCTGCTCACCCGGGATCATGTCGCGCGGTGCATCATGCGGGAGGTGCGAGCCGGGAGAGGGAGTCCGCATGGAGGCGTGTTCCTCGATATCGCCTGGATCAAGGAAAAGTTGCCCAACGCCGCCGAGGTTATCAGGAAAAAACTGCCAAGCATGTATCACCAGTTCAAGCAGCTGGCGGACATTGATATCACGAAGACCCCGATGGAAGTCGGCCCGACGACCCATTACATCATGGGCGGCATCCGGGTGGACGGTGATTCCCAGATGTCTACGGTGCCCGGACTCTTTGCCGCGGGGGAGTGCGCCGCCGGGCTCCATGGCGCCAACCGATTGGGCGGAAATTCTCTTTCCGATCTCCTGGTATTCGGAAAACGCGCGGGTGAAAGCGCCGCGGCCTACGCGCGTGATGCCGCACCGCTCAAGATCGACGAGTCGGTTGTCGAGAGCTCAGCGAAAGCGGCGCTGGCACCATTTGAGCTCGCGTCGAGCAGTAGTGCAGAGAGCCCATACCAGGTTCAGCACGATCTCCAGGGAACGATGCAGGACCTGGTCGGAATCGTTCGGCGTGAAGAAGAGATGCAGCAGGCTCTTACCCGCTTGAATGCGCTGGACGAGCGAGCCGCGAGAGCCGGCGTGCCCGGAAATAGGGAGTACAACCCGGGATGGCACACCGCCCTCGACCTGGGCAACCTGCTCACCGTGTCTCGCGCGATCACGCTCTCCGCCCTGGAAAGAAAAGAAAGCCGCGGAGGACATTTTCGCGACGATTTCCCGGACAAGGACCCGGAGGCCGCAAAGTTCAACGTTCTTATCACCCGCGGGAAGAATGGCGCGATGGAAATCACCCGGAAACCACTCGCGGAGATGACGGCGGAGTTGAAGCAGGTAATCGAGGAGATGAAATAGCCCGGCCTGTCGCAC
>JBDTQP010000216.1:0-4000 GCA_039932125.1 Gemmatimonadota bacterium | reverse complement strand
ACCCATTCCGCCAGGCTGTTCTTGACGACGAAGACGAGGGGGCGGCCATCGCGTTCGATCACTGCGCGAGACGGCACGATGATTCTATTCGTTAGACGATTCGCCTCGAGCCGCACATCGGCATACATCCCCGGCCGCAGAAGACCATTGCTCCTGGCGCGAATCAGCGCGCGGCCCGCGCGCTTGAGGCTGTCGATGACGGGAAGCACAGCCGTCACCCGACCAAATACCGGCTTGTCCGGGGCGGCGGCGGCAGTGATGATCGCATCGCCACCGACCTTGATGAGCCCCAGGTCGTGCTCCAGCACCTGGGCTTCGATCCGGAGATTATTGACATCTACAACGGCAGCGATGTCCTGGCCGGCATTGACGCGCTCACCGGCGGCGACATCGAGCTGATCTATCACGCCATCGAACGGTGCCTCGATCGTCGCGCGCTCCCGGTCCAGCTTGGCCCGATCTAGCCGAACCCGCGCACCGGTCACCCCCGAGCGCGACTCGGCGTTCACCCGCCGGTCCTCCGGCACCGCTCGACCCGTCGCGATGGAATCGGGAATGATGTAGTCGCGGTACGCAATCATCGACTGCTCGAGCGAAGCCTCGGCTTCACGCACAGCGATGTCGAAGGGACGGGGATCGAGCTGAACCAGCGGCTGGCCTTTCTTCACCGTCTGGCCAGGAGTCACGAGGACCTCAGTCACCGTGCCGCTGGTTTCCGCGCGAAGACGGGCGTAGGCATCGGAGCGGACTTGGCCGGTGGTAACTACGGACATTACCAAGTCGCCTTTGCGGACTTCCTGCCCCGCGACCGGAAGTGCCATGCCGGATGAATCGGAAGCGGTCCGGGTGGAATCGGCGCCCGCGGCTTCCGCGCTCGCATCCTTTCCCTTACAAGCGGGAAGACCCGCGAGGGCTGTCATGAGACTTGTCAGAAGAAATGAAGTGCGAGTCATAGTCCTTCGCTCAGATGACCGGCGCCGGGAGAGCGTCGCAGGAGTAACTGACGTTGCAAGCTGGTGATACGTTGTGTGGGATGATTTGAGGCTAGCGGAAAATCTGGAATTGTCTAGAGCCACCGCAACCGACAACCCAGGCGACTCTAGCAAATAGAAAATTAACTACTGGTAGAGGTATCGCTTCGCGGTGGCTCCCCAGGATGGCTTAGGATGTCCTTCACGTCCAGGAACTTCCGGTTGTCCTGTCAGAAACTCCATGCAGCATGTTCACTATCGGCCGCGTCCCCCTCTCCATTGATCGAGGGGGGGCAGAGGGTGAAGTCGTGCCGGGATCGGTCAAATCCCTACAAGCACTCGAGACTACCGCTTATACCGCTCCAATGTCTGCAGATCGTTCTCATCCGAAGCCCGGAGATATACCACTCCAGCTCCGAATCCCGCCACACGTCGTCCCACCGGCAACACGACGCGGGACGCCAGGTTCCCACTCGCGTCGAACACATCGATGTTGCGCGCCGTCCCGCTCGAGACCGACCGCTCAACCCAGACCTGCCCCTCCGGCGTCACCCACGCGGCGACAAACGGCGGCTTTGACGCCGGCCACTCCGTCTCGGCGATGGCGTTGTCTTCATCATCATCACGACCCCCGCGACTGAACGCCATGCTCATCTCGCCGTTCCGGTTCTGCATGTTGACCCGGAGACCCCCCGCCTGCTCCGCCGCCCACTCGCGCTTATCGGCATCGCGTATCGCAACCGGACTGAATGCGACGGGTCTGCCGTGAACCATCCGGCCATCTGCACCGAGGATATCAAGATGGTAGTCGCTTGCGCGCACCAGCACGACACGGCCATCGGGACCCACTGTCCAGATATCCTGCGCCGGATACGGGCGAGGGCGCATGCTCTGCCTTTGGTTACCGGGACCGCCTGAGCTCTGCACATTGATGGCGGGAAGCTTCACCCTCGCGACCGTGTCGAACTTCGATCGCGTGCGATCCCACCGCACGACAGAAGCGGAATCCGGAATGCCGCCGGGTCCGCCGGAGAACGGCTGAAAGTAGACTCTGCCCTGCGCATCGGTGCCGCGCGGCAGAACGACGAGCAGCCCCTGGTTGTTTGACTGGGCGATGGGAGCCGACTCGCGGTATTTACCGTCCGCGGCCAGGAAACTGAGTCGGCCATTACCGAGATCCACAAGAAGCGTTCCGCTGGGCACGGCGTACAGCGCGTCCGGCATCTTGTATTCTCCGGGACCCTGGCCAACCCGTCCGAGAGTGTCCGCTTTACCAGTCTTGAGATCGGCAACCACGACAACTTCTTCGATACCGTCCGAAACCATGACGCGGCCATCGGGCAGTTCCCTGACGCCACGAATCGAGCTGAACTCGTGGGGGAACCTGGCATCAGCAGTGGTAAGCCGTCGCTCAGGTACGCCCTGGGCATTGGCATGCAGAGTAAAACCGGTAGAGAAGGCAACCAGGATAAGACAACGGGAAAACATCGTGAGACTCCTTGGTAAAGCGGGTGTACCTGCAACAGCACTACCGCAAAGGCGCAAAGTGCGCGAAGGAACGCAGAGAGTTTACTCGCAACAGATTTCGCCGCCACCATTCAGTAAATAGTTTTTCTCTGCGAGCTTTGCGCCTTTGCGGTTATGTCTTTTTATCGGCGATACTTCTCGAGCCACTGGAGATCATCGCCGTCGGTGCGGGCGAGATAGACAGTGCCGTTTCCAAATCCGACCAGCCGTCGATCCCTGGGCAGAGTCACCTTGCCAACTACCATCCCACGCTGATCGAACACGTCGAAAGTGGGAATCAGGTCCGTAGCGGGACGGGAGCGCAGAACCCAGAGCATCCCCTCCGGTGTTGCGTAGACCGCCCTGGTTGGAAACGGTGGCTTGAACTCGGGATAGTCTGGCTCCTGCATGCCTGTGGGCATTGCAGGCGGGGGCCCCGCAGTAGTGCGGGTGCTACCTCCTCTTGTCGAGATCATCATCCGAGGCGCACGAGCGTTCTGTTTGCGCTGTGCCTCCTTATCGGCTTCCGTAACTCGAAGCCGCTCGAAGCGGTTGACGGGACCAGCCGTGCGCTGACGAGTGGGCGAAAACCATTCGATGTGATAGTCGGCGACGCGGGCGACACCAGTGCGGCCATCAGGCGTGACCGACCAGTCGTCCTGTTGTCCAAATGGCTGCTGCCGGAACATCATCACGCGTGCTGTGCTTCCACTCCCGGAAACATTCATATTCATCGACGGCACCTTGAGATAGGTGACCGTATCCACCGAATTCCGCCGGCGATCCCACCGGATGATTGGCAGCGAATCGGGAGTGGGTTGCCCTGGCGTCAGCGCTCCCCCCAGCAGACTTCCCTGGAAAAAAATCCTTCCATCCCGGTCGACGGCTCGTGGATCGCTCAAGTCGCGGCCGGCCTCGACGGGAAAGGGTATGGACTGGCCGGTTTTTCCACTTGGAAGAATGATCAGGAACCGGCGATTCACCCGGTCAACCAGCAGCGTGGTATCGCCAGGAAGTGCGAGCAGATCAGTGGGAAAACCGTATTCCCCGGGCCCCTGCCCCTCGCGTCCGATCGGGGCGGAAGTCTCCGAGGCCAGGTCGATCAGGTGAACGCTCTTGTCCATCACATCGGTGACAATCACCCTGCCATTGGACAGCTCACGGACCGAGGTGATCGAAGTGAATGCATCGGCAGATTGTGATATTGGGGTGGTCAGCGTGAGGTTCTGGGAGGGGCCCTGAGCCGACGCAGCGGCAGCCATGGGACTGATCAGCAGCAAACCTGCAATCACCCGGGGTGACGACATGGTCATAACGTTCCTCGCACTGGGGAAGCCAATCAGCAGGGTAGCCGAGAAGATGCGTCGTGCTGGGGGAAGGTCGCAAATCAGGCGGGGAAGCGGGGAAGCGGGGAAGCGGGGAAGCGGGGAAGCGGGGAAGCAAAATAGTACGATGCCGATGGCCGATCTAGTACGGACCAGACAATTCTGGGTGTCATCCCGAACAGAGTGAGGGATCTCAAG
>JBDTQP010000215.1:0-4120 GCA_039932125.1 Gemmatimonadota bacterium | reverse complement strand
AGGCGCGCCACTACCTGCGCCGCCAGGCTTCGATCGGCCGCCGTGCTGATGGCCGATACATTTTCCAGCTCGGCAATATCCCCCACGGCAATGTTTTCCCGCACGTTGAGATCATACCGCACGAAGTCCTGGAAAATGACCCCGACATTCTGCCGCAGGCTGTCGACGTCGTAGTCCTTGAGATCCACGCCATCAAGCAGGATTCTTCCCTCGCTCGGGTCGTAGAGCCGGGCAAGCAGCTTGGCGAGCGTGGTCTTGCCGGCGCCATTTTCCCCTACCAGCGCAATCCGTTCTCCCGCGCGTAGGGCAAAGGAAAGGTGCCGCACTGCCCAATTCTCCCCATTCGGGTAGCGAAAGCCGACATTCTCGAAGGTGAAACCCTCGCGAATGGGACGAGGGACGGGCTTCGCCTGGGCGACCGAGGCGATGCGCGGCTTCAGGGTGAAGAAGCTGAAGAGGTCGTCCAGGTAGAGACTCTGCTCGTAGATCTGGGTGAGTGAGAGGAGAACCCGCTGAATGAGATCACGGCTCTGTCTGAATGATGCAGCCAGAAATGTCAGCACGCCCAGCGTGAATAAACCGCCGGGCGACCGGTGCCCGATGATGGTGAGATAGATGATGATGCCGTAAGCAGCGTAATAGCCCAGCGTTCCCAGCACAGCAAGAAGCCCTGAAATGAGGCTTCTGCGCACGGCCAGCGCCTTGTTGGCTTCGTAGAATTCCTGCGAAAGGCGATCGTACCTATCCACCAGGAAAGGTGAGAGGTTGAAGAGCTTGACCTCCTTGGCCGTGACATCGCTGGCTCCCGCGTAGCGCAGATAGTCAAGCAATCGACGCTGCGGCGTCCACGAGTACAGGAGGGAGTACCCCAGGGACGCGAAGTGGCTCTCTCCCAGGAACGATGGTATCACCGAGATAGCCAGTAGCAGCAGCAGCCAGGGCACGTACACAAGGAGTGCCACGGACAATGACACGAGGGTGATCAGGTCCTGGATTGTCGCCAGCAGCTGGGTAAACAAACCGATTCGGCCGACCGTCTGTCGCCGCGCCCGCTCGAGCCGGTCGTAAGTCTCCGCGTCCTCAAACTGTTCAAGATCGAGACTGGCGGCGTGCTCCATCAACTGGACGCTGGTCTTGTTCGCGAAGAGATCCCCCAGCAAACTCTCGTACAATGAGGAGAGCCGGGCGAGTGCCTCACCCACGATTGCGATCGCGAGCTCGATACCCACCAGCGAAACGAGTCTCTGCCAGTTGACTGCCCCACCGGACTGCGTAATCCCGATGTCCAGCACTACAGCATCAATGATGAGCTTGCCGATCCAGAGCACCGCCAGGGGAACGCCAGCCCGGAGTGCGCGAAGCAGCATGATGCTGATCGTGTATCCGTGGTGGGTCTCCCAGACGAGCTTGAAGAGTCGAGGAAGGTGTCGCAATGCCTTCAGCTGATCGCGCCAGGACTTCTTTTCCGTCGGTGTGGCGGTATGGAGTGAGCGCGAGGGGTGATTGGCGGGTGGGCGCGGCGGTGTCATTCCTGAATCTAAGCGGAGCGGCGTCAAACTTCGCCGCAGGCCAGCCACCCTCTCCCATTACCTTGTCAGGATGGAAACTGCCATCGTCACTGGAGCGACAGAAGGAATAGGGCGCGCAATCGCACTGGCTCTCGGGGGAGCCGGCTACCGGGTCGGGATCTGCGCCCGGACAAAGGCCAGGGTGGAAGACACCCTTCGAGAGCTTCGGGAGAAGGGCATCGTCGCCGCCGCGGCGGCTGCCGATGTGTCGAGGGAGGACCAGGTCCAAACCGCGATGGAACAACTGACCGCCGACCTCGGCGATGTTGACGTGCTCGTCAATAACGCAGGGACCGCGGTGCTCAAGACGTTCGATCAGCTCACGATGGCTGATTGGGACCTGACCTACTCCACGAACCTTCGTGGCATGGTCCTCATGACCCGGGCGGTACTGCCAGGCATGCGGCAGCGAAAGCGGGGCTCCATTGTGAACATCGCCAGTCTCGCCGGGAAGAACGGGTTTGTCGGGGGGACGGCATACACGGCTTCCAAGCACGCGGTAATGGGCCTCAGCAAGTCTCTCATGCTGGAGGTTCGTGCCGACAACGTACGGGTGATGGCAATCTGCCCCGGTTCGGTTGACACTGCGCTGTTCAGAAATCAGGACGCCATTGCCCGCGATTTGTCGCGCATCCTTCGGCCGGAAGATGTCGCCGAGACGGTTCTCGCTGCCCTGGCGCTTCCGCTTCGAGCCAATATCAGTGAGCTTGACATTCGTCCCACCAACCCGTAGTCCTCGACGCGCACCTCTCATGCTCATTACCATGTGTGTCTGCCAGCGGATGTCGTTTGCCGACCTGCTGCCACTCGCCCGGGCAAACCAGTGGAGCCTGGAAGACATCGTGTGGGAGACGTCGTGTGGCGATAAGTGCGGTCTGTGCCGGCCGTACATTCGCCGGATGCTGGAGACCGGAGAAACCGTTTTCCGGGACATCATTACTGAATGATGTTCCGGTGGTCACTCCCATCCAGCCGGGCTCTGCCACTGGCCGCAAGCCTGACGAAGGGCCAGATTTAAGACACATGGCCCTCCAGCAATCCGCCGACAAATTCGATCGTCTCCAGGACCAGCTCTTTCGGGCTGACCCTCTCGTGGCTATCGCGCTGATCCTCGGCTGGATCAGTATCTATCTCGTCTCATTGAACCACTGGGCCGGATACGCGCTCGCTGTGCTGACGAGCATGGTTGCCCTGTTTACCCTCCGAAGGGGCCGGGCGATCGCGGAGCAGCAGAAAGAGCGCTATCGTATTGCGTATGAGTCGGCGGAGGCCAGAAGTCGCGAGCTGGATCGGCTGGCCAACCTCGCAACCACCCTGCTGGCCGGGACTGATCTCAAGGTACTCTTCGAAGAGATCGCCCAGACAGCGGCCGATCTGCTCCAGGCCCAGGGTGCGGTGATTACCCTGGTCGTGGAAGAAGGCCGTTTCCTTAAAATCGTCGCGGCGACCGGCCCGCTCGCAGGCACAGCCGGTTCCCTCATGCCGGTGGACAGCTCACTTTCCGGCTGGGTCGTGGTGAATGAACAGCCGCTGATCAGCGATAACATGGAAGAAGATCCGCGCAGCTTTTCCTTGCCGGACGCCCCATGGCCCCTCCGTACCGCGGCCATCGCGCCGCTCCGTTCTTCTGAAGTTGTGATCGGAACCGTCAGCGTGCACAATCGAGCGGACGGGCGCTCCTTTGGCCCGCATGACCTGCAATTACTGCGCACTCTGGGCGAGCAGGCGGTGATCGGCCTCGACCGGGCGCACGTGCTCGAAGAGAGTCGTAAAAATGAACGGGCGCTGGCTGCCAAGAATACCGAGCTGCAGCGTGCGACCAGGCTCAAGAACGAATTTCTCGCAAACATGTCTCACGAACTGCGGACCCCGCTCAATTCGATCATCGGCTTCTCCGATCTCATGCTTTCGGAGGCGGTCGGCCCGCTGAACGAGCAGCAGCAGGAATTCACCGGCGCGATTCTTCGCAATGGACGGCATCTCCTCGGATTGATCAACAGCGTCCTCGACCTCTCCAAAATCGAGGCGGGCCGGATGACGCTGGAGATTACCTCTACCGATCTGCGCGATGCCATAACCCAGTCCGTGTCGGACACGGTGGGACTACGCAGCGCCAAGAACCAGGAATGTACCATCCAGATGGATGAGACCCCGCTGCAGGTTCTTGGAGACGATCAGCGCATCCGGCAGATCTTTTTTAACCTGCTGGCAAATGCCTCCAAGTTTACTCCGGAAAAAGGCACCATCACTCTGTCCGCCGTACATACGCGGGCGCCACTCCCGGTTCCGGCGGAACGAAATGGAGACCAGGCGAAGCTGGTCACCCGGGATGCCATCTGGGTGGCGGTCACTGATACTGGAATCGGAATCAGGACCGAAGACATGCCCAAGCTCTTTCAGGAGTTCAGCCAGGTAGACCCCTCGGCCAGCCGTCGAGCGCAGGGAACCGGGCTGGGATTGGCGCTCTGTAAGAAGTTCGTGGAAGCACACGGGGGGACGATCGGCGCGGAGTCCATTTACGGGACAGGTACCACCTTCTGGTTCATCCTTCC
>JBDTQP010000214.1:0-4311 GCA_039932125.1 Gemmatimonadota bacterium | reverse complement strand
GTGCTGTCCGGTTCGTAGAGACGGGCCACACCCCCGGGCAGCGGCCGGTCGCCGAAATCGGTCCCACGGGGTCGCTTGAGGATATAGCTCACCTCGACCGGCACGTCCTGCTGATCGCCGTATTCCTGAAGCATACCATACCAGGGAATCGCTCCGCGGACGACGAGGGTGCGCTCATAGCTCGCCTGGGCCGGGTCGAAGAGAGCGATCGAGCTGGTCACTCCCGGAAGCAGGGTTGTCTTTCCGGGGAGCGTATAGAGGTGGAACTCTCCCACCCGTTGCTCTGATGGCGCAGCCTGGTCTGCCATCTCGCGCGCAGCCACAAAACCCTGGGCTCGCATTTGGTTTTGTTCCTTCGCTGCGGAGCTTACCGATCCGGCCAGCAGCTGAAGCTCAGCCTCCTCTGCCCGGAGCCGCTCCACCGAAATGGTCGCGTCTCCCTGGATAGTTGCCTGCAGGCGGCGGCCCAGGAGCACCTCGTAATTGGCTTGCCAGGTGGCACCTCGGGAGAAGTAGCCGAGGTCCAGCGTCTTTCGCCGAACAGCGCTGCGGATGCCCAGGGTGACTGTAGGATCGATCACCACCAGATCCGCAGGATAGAGCGGAGTGCCCGGCTGACCGAACCTGATGGTCCCATCAGGCATGCGAAGCCGAAGCGGATCGACCCCGAGTACGACGGCGCTTACGGTGTCATCGCCGCTGACGAACCTGAGGCTCCGGCCAATCGCCCGGCGAAGGATACTGGCTTCGTCCACTGCCCCATCATACATGGCGGAGGTGATCACGAGCGTTGAGTCGAGCGAAAAGAGGGTGGCCGGATCCAGCTCCCCGAGCGGCAGAACAATACTGGAAGCGCCGCGGTCGACATCGGCATTCACGGTGCGCCGAACGAGCACGCGGCCATCGTTATAGATCGTGAGGCTGGTCTGCGCGGCGATCGTGGAGCGGAAGGCGGTGAGCGGGACCATCAGAAGGACACCGGCAACGATTCGTGATAGGCGCAACATTGGTTTTCTCTTGAAAGTTGGACGCGGGAGATGCGTGACCAGCGGCCGTTCGCACAGGTTTCGACGGCTGGCGGTTCGCGCGACGGCTAATCTCTGCCGGCCGGATCGGATTACTTCTCTGCCCCCGGTGGGCTCACCGGCATGTCTTGCGGCAGAAATTCCATCGCAAGCCGGGTGGCAATACGGCGGGTGATCAGGTAACTGCCCGCAACGGCGACGGCCGCATACCACTTGTACTCGGGAGGAATGCCCAGCACGGCGTAGATCCCGACCACGAATGCAACCGCCAGAGCCGCCCACCGCGAAGCTTTGACGGCGCGAACTTCGCGTTCGCCCTGGCAGATGGGGCAGAGCTCTCCCCATTGTACCTGCGCCCGCTTCCCGCAGCGGGCGCAGGGGACGTCAGGAAACCCGCCGAGCGACGGCATCGCCGAATTCACTGGTCGAGGCGGTGCCGCCCAGGTCCCGGGTGCGAATATTGTCCTGGACGATCGTTCGCTCGATGGCTTCGCGCACCCGGTTTCCCTTTTCGACCTCGCCAATGTGATCGAGCATCAGGGCGGCGGCAAGCATCTGGGCCGAAGGATTGGCGATGCCCTTCCCCGCGATATCCGGCGCGCTTCCGTGCACCGCTTCAAAGATGGCCGCGTGAGTTCCGATGTTGGCACCCGGTGCGAGGCCAAGTCCGCCCACGAGCCCGGAGACCTCATCGCTCAGGATATCGCCAAACATGTTCGTGGTCACCATGACATCGAACTGTTCCGGCTTGATCACCAGCTGCATCGCGGCATTGTCCACGATCATATCGTTTGACTCGAGGCGTCCCTCGTACTCCTTCTGCAGCTCCCTGCCAACCTCCAGAAAGAGACCGCTGACCATCTTGAGAATGTTCGCCTTGTGGACAATCGTCACCTTGTGGCGGCCGCGGCGGACGGCGTAGTCGAAGGCGTAGCGGAGAATGCGCTGACACCCTGCGCGGGTAACGATCGCCAGCGACTCGCCGACGGCGCGGGGATCGTCACCAATCTGCACGAAATGCTCAACGCCCACGTAGAGCCCTTCAAGATTTTCCCGGATGAGCACTATGTCCACGTCGGAAAACCGGCCACCGGGAACGATGGACCTGGCGGGCCGCACGTTGGCGTAGAGCTCGAACTCCTTCCGAAGGGCAACATTGACCGAGCGAAACCCCGTCCCCACCGGCGTAGTGAGTGGTCCTTTGAGCGCGAGCCGGTTCTTGCGAATGCTTTCGAGCGTGGCGTCAGGGAGGGGCGTTCCGGTGGCATCTACAGCGGCCATGCCGGCGATTTCCTCATCCCAATTGAAGGAGAGCCCTGTCTTTTCGAGCACCTTGACCGTGGCAGCGGTGATCTCGGGGCCAATTCCGTCCCCCGGTATGAGAGTGACATCAATGCTCATTGGCCATCCGTGGGCAAAGGCAGCATCGTCTTGAGCGCCGCTTCCATCGCGGCTTCTGCGGTGGCGCCCTGACCCACGGCCAGGCTCCGCCAGATCACCCGTCCATTCCTCGCATCGGCCATGACGATCGAGAAGTCAGTCCTGATCCCGGCCGCGACCGGCGTGAAGGAAGCCGCCGCTGGGATGAGGAGCATCCGTCCTCCCGCCAGTGCCACCATGCTCCGGGCATAACTGCGCAGCGGGTCAGGCATGAAGTCGAGCTTGGGCGCACCCATGACACTCTGTCCCATGCGGTCCGGGTCCGGCGCAACGCCGGGCGCTCGACGGGCTATGCGACGTAGCTCAGCCGGGAGAACCCAGCTCACGTCTGGCGCTCGATTCTCCAGCGCATAGGCGAGAAGAGAATCACACCAGCGAAGCGCGCCAATCCTGTCCGTAAAGGGGGCTTCGGTGCTGAGCGGCCGCTCCGCGAGAATGAGCGAGAGTGGCAGAACAGTGACCTTCTCCCCGGCTAACGGCACCGTGTAGAGCGGAATCGCAGGGACGACCGCCTGGTCAGGACCCGGGTTGGCCAGCGCTCCTTTCTTCCCGCACCCCGCCAGTGACAGCATTGCCAGGGCGATGCAAGTCCGCTTCAGCAGCATGATTCGAAACCAGGAGATACGAGGCATAACGATTGTCAGGGATGCCGGCGGATGAGCGATGTCGCTCAGATCTTGGATTTGAGAGCGGAAAGGTAATGACAGAGACGGAATGAGGAGAATCCACCCATCAGAAGGGGTCTCAGGATGAGAAACCTCCCGAGGACTTAGTGCTTGAAAATGCGGGAGCGCGGATCTCCCCAAATCCGGCAATGAGCCCGACCCAGAGCGCGAGCCCGGGAAGGTGTGGCGGAGGTCGATATAACTGAGGAGTGAAGCATGAGCAGGTTAATGGAGGGGAAAACGTTCGGAGAGTGCTATTCCAGCGACAACCCGCCGTCGACCACGAGGGTCTGTCCGGTGATATGGCGCGCTTCATCCGAACAGAGGAAGGAAACCACGTGGGCAATGTCCTCCGGCTCGGCAAGCCGGCCGAGAACACTGGTGCGCTGCGCCCGTTCAAGAATCTCCCGGGGAAGCTGCCCGATGCGTTCGGTCCGGATAAAGCCGGGTGCCACCGCATTTACGTTGATATTGGCTGGTCCAAGCTCGACCGCAGCCGCCCTGGTGAGCCCCAGTATGGCGGCCTTGCTTGCCGCGTAATTAGAAACGCCAAACCCGGGCCGCTCAGCCTGGTGCGCGCTGATGCTCACGATTTTTCCGTAGTGCTGCTCTCTGAATCCCGGCGAAACAGCGCGAATGCAGTTGAATGCGCCGGTGACGTTGGTGTCCATCACTTCATGCCAGGCGGCGTCGGTGAGCCGCCAGAGCGCCCCGTCAATGGCGATCCCCGCGTTGTTGACCAGGTAGTGTAACCCGCCCAATCGCGCACGCGCATCGTTGACGAATTTTTCAACCGCATGACGCTCCCGCACATCGCACCGCGCCGCATGCACCGTAACCCCCATCGCGGAAAGTGCGGTTTCGGTGAGCACCGCCTGTTCGGTGACGTCGCGCCCGGGAAGATCGAGGAAACAGAACCCCACGTGACAGCCGAGCCGGCCAAATTCCATGGCGATGGCGCGACCGAGTCCGGTTGCTCCACCCGTCACGATTGCCACCTTGCCCCGAAAGCCCGGCTGGATCTCCTGCGGCAACGGCTGCTCCAGGGTGATCCCGGAGGAGCGCCGCTCCCGAATCCACCCTGATTCTGATCCGTAGCTGGAGAAATGGGGCATGGGGAAGCAAGGTACGGGTCAGGCGAGAGGGGGGCAAGCGTACCATAAGAACAGTGCAGGGTGCAG
>JBDTQP010000213.1:0-4509 GCA_039932125.1 Gemmatimonadota bacterium | reverse complement strand
TCGGCCGGCATCACCATCGACCCTCGATTGGATAGGTAGATCGCGGTGCGAGCCCCTTGCTGCTTCACCGAGTCGACCGACTGGTCCAACCGTGCCGTTGTCATCACCCAGCCGCGCCAGAACCAGTCCAGCTCCATCCCCGATTGATCGCGCATGAGGCGAAAGAAATCGGCTGGAGTCGGGTGCTTGAAGGCCCAGGTCCGGAGGTATTCCCGGTAGGCCGGGTCGAATCGCTCCTTGCCAAGCACCTCGTAGCGCAGCATCTGCATCATGAGCGCCGGTTTCTGATATCCCACCCAGAAAAGATCCTTTACCTCCACCGGTTTGGTGATGAGCGGCTGTTCCTGTCCCGCAATGGCATGATCGGCATAGAGATGGAGCGGATGCACCTCGATCGAGTCTCCGTAGGCTGTTCCCTTGAAGTAGTTCGCTGCGTTCGCCAGGTCGATAAAGGTGTTGAATCCCTCGTCCATCCACGGATAAAGCCGTTCGTTGGAGCCGACGATCATCGGGGTCCACTGGTGCCCCAGCTCATGGGCCAGCACCCATTGCAGATCAATCCGGGCTGGACCCGTGGGATCGAAGGTCATCATCGGATATTCCATTCCCTCAACCGGTCCCTCGATGCTGCTCATGTGCGGATAAGGATAGGGATACCACTGCTCACTGTAGTACTTGAGCCCTTCGCGAACGATGCGATTGGCCTCTGTCCAGAGCGTGGCATTAGGCCGATAGTACGTATGAATCAGCGTGTTCCGGTACCCGCTGGCATCCCAGCGAAAATTGGGAGCGGCAGCGAACGCAAAATCGCGAACGCTGTCGGCGGTGAAATGCCAGGTGAACGACGTGGGTCCTTCCGGACGCGTCACGCCCGGATTTCCCGCCTCGGCCGCCGTCACGATCGCAATGGCCGTATCCGAATGGCTCGCCAGCGCAAGGCGGCTGCGCTGCGCCGGTGTCAGGACCTCCTCGGGATTCTTGAGCATCCCCGTCGCTGAGACGAGGTATGCACCGGGCGCGGTGATCGCCACATCGAAACTGCCGTACTCGAGGTAGAACTCACCGGCACCGATGTAGGGCTCGTGATTCCACCCCCGGACGTCATCGTACACCGCCATTCTCGGGTACCACTGGCCGAACTCATAGAGGGTGCCGTCGTGTCCCATGCGGCCGCCGCCGAACTCGGGCACCTTGAAGGACCAGGTCACGTCCAGGTCGACTGTCCCGTTCGATGGAAGTGCTGATGCAAGGTCGAGACGCATCATGGTGCCAAAGATTACCGGGGTAAGCTCCTGTCCGTTCGCTATCACCCTGCGCAGCGTGAGTCCGCCGGCAAAACCCTGGCATGAAAAGTCGAAGGACGAGCCGAGGAACACGAGCGGGGGCTGATCGAGCTGGTTGGTGACACTGCCGGGCGCACACATGTTCTGCTCGACCTGGAGCCAGAGATACGGTAGCGCACTCGGGCTGTTGTTGGTGTAGTGAATGGTTTCTGAGCCGCGGAGCTCGTTGGCGCCCGGATCCAGGGTCGCCGTGATCCGATAGTCTGCTCGCTGCTGCCAGTACCGGGGCCCGGGTCGCCCCGCGCCGGTTCTCATATCGTTAGCGGCCGGCAGCTCCAGGGCGCGGAAGGGCGACCGGTCCTCAACCGATTGCGCCGGGAGCTGACTCGCGCACGCAAGAGTGATCAAGAAGATGCTGTTGGAGATACGCATGGAATGGTCCGGGTATCGAGGATTGGAGAGGCAATAGGATGTACCTTCCGGCCCTTCTTCGCAACAGGAGGCATCAGGGAAGGTGGAGTGGTGGTTGCGCCGGGAAGCCCCGACCACCAGATTGTCGCGCCTGCCATTCCCCTTCTTTCGAGGTCGACCATGTTCCGCACAAATCTGTTCCTGACGGCCATTGCCGGAACACTTGCCTTCGGGTGTAAACCGGCCGACAGCCGGACCGACACTACCGCGGCGCCGCCGACACCACCGGAACCGCGAGTGATCACGGTGTCAGCCCACGAATATGCCTACCAGGCTCCTGATACGATTCCGGCGGGCCTGACGACAATCCGGCTCGCGAATACCGGGACCGAACTTCACCACATGACGATCGTCAGGCTCAACGAGGGAAAGACGGTCCACGATCTGATGGCACTTCCCGAGAACGGACCGATGCCCGCGTGGGCCGTCATGCTTGGGGGGCCCAACGCGGCTGCCCCCGGCGATACCGCGAACGCCACGCTCGACTTCGCGGCCGGCCGATATGCCCTTCTCTGCTTCATTCCATCCGCAGATGGCAAGCCACACGCCATGAAAGGCATGGTCCGCCAGCTCGAAGTGATTCCAGCGACCGGAGTGGCTGCCCGAGTGCCGGATGCCGACATTACGGTATCGCTCACCGATTTTGCCTTTACCATGTCGACACCCATCACGGCCGGTCATCACACTATCCTGATCAGGAACGATGGGGCCCAGGTTCATGAGATGGTCCTCGTCAAGCTGGCCCCGGGGAAGACGGCAGCCGACTTTACCTCCTGGGCCATGACCATGAAGGGACCGCCGCCCGGGCGGCCCATGAGCGGCATGGCAGGCATGGCACCGGGCCAAACCGCGTTTGTGACCGATGATTTCACACCCGGCGCGTATGCGATCGTCTGCTTCGCTCCCGATGACCACGATGGGAAGCCGCACACGATGCATGGCATGATCCAGGATCTTACGGTGAGCTGAGATTGAAATGTGATGAGCCCCTCGCCGCGATTCTGGCGAGGGGTGGGCAGGCTAGCAGTGCCCCTTCCTGTGTTCAGATGGCGTGCAGACAAACCCGCCCTCTCTCCATAATCCGGCTTTCTCCTGCCTGGCCAGGCGCTCCGCCGCACGAAAGCGGTCCACATGGCGCACATCCGGCGGAACCGTATACTGGACAGCCCACCCCTCGCGCACCATCAGTTCATTGATCAGGACGCTATCCCGCCAGACATACGCCAGCGTGCGCCCATAGCGATCGTGGCGGGAGACATCCCGCTCGAGACGCACCTCGGTGCCCGGCGGTATCATCGCGCTGAGCGCTGCTTTCGAGCGCTGCCCGAGGGCTCCCTGGTTCAACTCAGGCGAGTCCATGCCGATCAAGCGAACCTTTTCGCCGCCGACGCAGTAGAACGTATCACCATCCACGGGCCGGTCGATTCGGCAAAAGCGGCCGGCCGGCGTTCCGGGTATGGTGTCTCGAGTCCCGGCACGGGCCTCTGCGCCGCGCGCGGTACACCCGGATACGAGCGACCAGAGCAGCCCTGCCGTGAGAAAAGATCTCATGGAACAGGATGCTAACTGCACTCCTTGCGGCGGTGAAGTGAAACCAGGACACCGATGACAAGATTTGAACGGTCCATCTCCATCAATGCATCCGCCGACCAGGTGTTGCGCTGGCACGAGCGGCCTGGCGCCTTTGAACGCCTGGCACCCCCCTGGCAGCGGATTCACATTATCAGCAGACACGGAACGATCCACGAGGGAGATCAGCTGGTCATGGAGATGCGACTGGGGCCGCTCCACCGGCGCTGGACCGCGCTGCATCATGCGGTCCCTGGCAGAACAGGCTTCGAGGACGAACAGGTGAGTGGTCCTTTTGCCAGCTGGCGGCATCAGCATCTCATCGACCCGGCCGGCCCGCGTGCAAGCATCCTTCATGATATCATTGACTATCGGCTTCCGGTCGCCGCGATCTCCGAGCCACTCACCGGAGCAATCGTCGAGCGCCAGCTGGACCGTCTCTTCGTGTATCGTCACCGAACGATGCTCGATGACCTTGCTTCCCATTCAGATTACCCACCCATGCGCATCGTCATTGCCGGCGCGAGCGGATTCGTTGGTTCGCACCTGGTGCCCTTCCTCACGACGGGAGGCCACGTGGTGCAACAGCTGGTGCGTCGGCCGGCTGGCCCTGGAGAAATTCAGTGGGATCCTGCACGGGGGCAGCTGGATGGAGCGCTGCTCGAAGGCGTGGATGCCGTCATCAACCTGGCCGGTGAAAATATTGCGACCCGCTGGACCCAGGAAACAAAAGAAAAAATTCTCCAAAGCCGCATCCGCAGCACGACCCTGCTCGCGGGCACCCTCGCCGGCCTTTCCCGAAAGCCCGCCACGTTCCTGTCCGTGTCAGCGATAGGATTCTATGGAGACAGGAAGGACCAGTCGGTCGATGAATCCAGCCCGCCCGGTCAGGGGTTTCTCCCGGAAGTGACCAGGGCCTGGGAAAGGGCAGCCGATGAAGCCGAACATGCCGGTATCAGGGTCGTCCACCCACGGTTGGGGATCATCCTGAGCCCGGACGGCGGCGCCCTCCAGAAGATGCTGATTCCTTTCCGCCTGGGCGCAGGCGGAAGGCTAGGCTCCGGGCAGCAGTGGATGAGCTGGATCGCCCTGGATGATGTGCTCGGCGCGATCCTGCACGCGCTCACAACTCCGGCCCTGGCCGGCCCGGTTAACCTTACCGCGCCGTCGCCTGTCACCAATGCCG
>JBDTQP010000212.1:0-4531 GCA_039932125.1 Gemmatimonadota bacterium | reverse complement strand
TTCTCAGATTCAGCTCCAGGTGGAGTGCTGCCAGGTCTCGCGGATTGATCGGCGTCGGTGCTCCTTCGAAGAGCGCCCGTGCTGTCGTCGTCTTGGGAAACGCGATCACATCCCGGAGCGATGTAGCTCCGGCCAGGAGCATACTGATGCGGTCAAAGCCCAGCGCAAAGCCGCCATGTGGCGGGGCGCCAGCCGCCAGCCCATCAAGCAGAAACCCGAAGCGACGACGGATTTCATCTTCGCTGAGGCCGAGCAGGCGGAAAATGGTTCGCTGCACTTCCGTGTCGGTGATCCGGATGGAACCGCTCCCCAGTTCATTCCCGTTATATACCGCGTCGTAATGCAGCGCCCGGCAGTGCGCCGGATCGGTTTCCAGCCGTGCCGCATCGTCCGGATAGGGCGCGGTGAACGGATGGTGCGCCGGCGTGTACTGCCCGCTCGCGGGATCCCGCTCGAAGAGGGGAAAGTCTTCAATCCAGCAGAAGGCATGGTGAGAGACCGGCTTTGCGCCCAGACGCCGAATGACCTCCATTCGCACGGCGTGCAGCGCGGGCGAAGTGATTTCATCCGCACCGGACACGGCGAACAGCATATCTCCGACGGCTCCACCATGCAGCGAAAGGAGGCCGGGGCCGAGCGCTTTCACCCCCTGCCCTTCCCATCCACCGTCGCTGCGTCGCGCCCAGATCAGGCCACCAGCTCCCTGCGACTTCGCGAGCGCGGTCAGCGCGTCGATGTCCTTGCGGGACAACCCCGCGCCGCCAGGGGCAAACAGTCCGCGAAGGCGGCCGCCATTTTTGAGTGCTTCATGGAGAAAGGGTGCTGCGTCCTCGCCGATGTTCCCGGTGAAATCGACGAGCTCGAAGCCGTAGCGAAGGTCCGGCTTGTCAACGCCGAAGCGCTCCATGGCCTCATGCCACGGGAGCCGGCGAAATGGCCGCGGCACGGAATGCCCGCCTTCTTCCCACAGGTCCACCAGCACTCGCTCGACAATCGCCTGGACGTCGTGAGCGCTGACAAACGAGGCTTCGATATCTATCTGGCTGAACTCCGGCTGCCGGTCGGCCCGGAGATCTTCGTCACGGAAGCAGCGGGCGATCTGAAAATACCGGTCGTATCCCGCCACCATCAGGAGCTGCTTGTAGATCTGCGGCGATTGTGGAAGAGCGTAGAACTCCCCCGGGTGCATCCTGCTCGGCACGAGGTAGTCCCGGGCTCCCTCGGGGGTAGGCTTGGTCAGGATCGGCGTTTCTATCTCTAGAAAATCGAGGTCCGACAGCGTGCGTCGGGCGCGCTGAAGCAGCCGATGACGGAGCACGAGGTTCTTCTGAAGTTCCGGCCGCCGGAGATCGAGCACCCGATGCTTGAGCCGAAGCTCTTCCGCGGGCAGTTCCTCGCCTTCTTTCCTCGCCACGGGTATTGCCGGTGTCACCGCCGGCCCCGCGATTACGCACCGGGTCACATGAATTTCGACATCCCGTGTTGCCAGCTGACTTTCATGGGTCGTCTCTGGCCTGAGCTCCACCAGTCCTTCCACCAGGAGCACCGACTCCGTCCCGGCCGCCGCGGCCGTGCGAAGCACCTCAGGCGGAGACCAGTCGGGGTTGAAGGAGAGCTGAACGATGCCGCTTCGGTCTCGCAAATCGATGAACAGGAGTCCACCCAGATCGCGTGAACGGTGAACCCACCCTCCGAGGCGGACCTCGGTGCCGGCGTGCTCGCGTCGAAGATCTCCACAGCGGTGGGAACGAAGGGATGTCGAAGTCATTGCCCGGGATGAGAAAGGTGCGCATGAGTCACCATGCCTCGGCCTCGCGAATCGCATCCTGAAACTGCCCTGGCGTTTCCGCGACGAGGAGCCGGTCACGCACTGATTCGCGCCGTACCAGGCGGGCGATTCGACTCAGCACCTTGACATGAGGACCAGCCGAAGATTCCGGACCGGCCAGCATGAAGAAGAGCCGCACCGGTATGCCGTCAACTGAGTCATATTCAATCGGATGACGGCTGACGCCGCAGACGAGCCCCAGCTCAGGGACGGTGGGTGATTTTCCGTGCGGAATGGCAACGCCAAACCCGATGCCGGTGCTCAGCACCCGCTCGCGATCTTCGATAGCCTGGAGCACATCCTCGTAGGAGCCACCACATTGTTCCACGAGCAGTGCCGTCAGTTCACGAAGTGCCCCCTGCTTGTCCCGAGCTTCGACCGGCAGGCGGATGCGGGTGGGGGTGATGAGATCGGTAAGCAGCACTAGGCTGACAAAGGCGGTTTCATGGCGGAAACGTAACCGGCCTCCGGATACGCGGCAAGAAATTGCCAGCTTTACGCTTAGGTGAAGCAATCGACCAGCGGAACCCATGAAAAAACTGAGTCGCACGGGAGAGGAGCCTGTTATCTTCCAGCCATGAACACCGGACAGACCATTCTCGATCTGACGCCTGCGGAGGCGCGCCAGCGCCTGGAAAACTGGGCCAGGGACCGGAGCCTGCCTGCCTTCCGGGTGAAGCAGATCCTGCCCCGCCTGTGGGTCCGCCCGGCGGGATCATGGGCTGAAGTGAGCGACTTACCTGCCACACTCAGAGACACGCTGGAGCAGGACCACCCCCTCCCTCGGCTCGCGCTCGAGGCTCAGCAGGACTCGGCCGATGGGACCCGCAAATTTCTCTGGAGACTCCCCGACAACGAGGCGGTGGAATCAGTCCTCATCCCCTCGGGGTCAAGGCGGACGCTCTGCATCTCGTCGCAGTCGGGCTGTGCCCTCGGATGCGTCTTCTGCGCGACCGGCCGCATGGGATTCAGACGCAATCTCACTCCGTACGAAATTGCCGGACAGGTTCGCGAGATCGCCTTGCGTCTTCCGGAAGAGCGCCCGACCAATGTCGTGTTCATGGGAATGGGTGAACCGCTGCTCAACTGGCCGAGCGTCGACCCGGCGCTGACGCTGCTCAATGACCCCGAGGGGCTGGGCATCGGGGCGAGACACATTACGGTGAGCACGGTCGGCATCATTCCCGGCATGCTCGAGCTGGCGAAACGGCCGGAACAGTTCCGGCTCGCTATTTCCCTCCACGCTCCAACCGCGGAGCGGCGACTGGCCATCATGCCAATCGAGAAAAAGTATGATCTGGCAAGTGTCCTCAAGGCGGCACGCGCGTTCCGCAAGCGCATCACCTTCGAGTACGTCATGATTGCCGGCAAGAACGACAGTGACAAGGATGCAGACCAGCTGGTGAAGCTCGCGCACCCGCTTGGCGCCCTCGTCAATCTTCTTCCCCTGCATCCCGGTGGCGCTGAGGATATGGCTTCATCATCTGGAAACCGGATTCACGCCTTTGCTGATCGTCTTCGAAACCAGGGGGTTGAAGCGGTGGTGCGGAGAAGTCGCGGACTCGATATCAATGCCGCATGCGGTCAGTTGCGCGTGGAGGTCGAGAAGAAACGCCGCGCCATTGCGACCAGTGAAGCGGCGACTCGGCCATAAGAGTGCCTGATCAAGAAAGCGGCCCGGAAATATCCGGGCCGCCTTATTATTGCTGAGATCACGTTATCCGACCCGTCCGCTTGCGGGTCCTGCTTTCTGTTTCCATCCTGCTTTCACCGTCAAGGTACGTAAGCTTCGGTGAGGTCGAATACCATTCCTGTAGCGCTCCCGCCCGCAATGTAAAGCACTCCATCTATTGAGGCGGTCGCAGCGCCGCAACGCGCAGTGATAAGATCGGCGCCGGTGGTCCACGTGTCGGTCACCGGGTTGTAGATCTCGAGCGTATTGACTGAGGTGCTGGCTCCGACCAGTCCCCCCGCGACGTAGATCAGACCATTGATCGCCTCGACGTTGGTGTGAAAGCGTGGCGTGGGCATCGAGGTCCTGGTGCTCCAGGTGTTGGCGACCGGATCATAGACCTGCACCGCCCCGTCGTTTGCGTTGTTCTGCTGTCCCCCGAATACATACATCAACCCATTCACGCTGGTCGCCATCAGGTCGTTCCGCGCGGCGGGCAGTGGCGCCTTGGTGGACCAGGTATTGGTGGTGGGGTTATAGGCGTAGACCGTTGTGGCCTGGGCTCCGGTGCCCGTGGCTCCTCCCACCACATAGAGAATACCGTTGATCACCGCTGAGGCGCCAAAGTTCTTCGCCGCCGGCATGGAGGCCTTGGAGCTCCAGGTATTGGTGGTTGGGTTGTACGCTTCGACGGTGCTGAGCGCGGTACCGGTCGCATTATTGCCGCCGGCAACGTAGAAAATCCCGTTGATGACCCCGTACATCGGACCGACCCGGGCAGTACCCATATCCTTCTTCGCCGTCCAGGTGTTCGTCCCGGGATTATAGACCTCGAGGGTCTTTCTCGTCGCAAGCGCGTTGTCCTTGCCGCCCGCCACATACATGAGCTCGTTGATCAAACCGAACGCGGTGAAACGGCGCGCGGTATTCATCGTCGCTCGCGACGCCCAGAAGTTGCCAAGGGCGGTAGCAGCGAATGTCACCGGGTTACCGGTGATCCCGGTTCCGCTCACGGTTGCGGTCAGCGAGTT
>JBDTQP010000211.1:0-4577 GCA_039932125.1 Gemmatimonadota bacterium | reverse complement strand
GGTCGAGGCGGCTGACACGAGCGTGGACTCGAGAGCGCCGGTCCGCCAGGCCTCTCAAATGGTTCGCGGAGCCGAGGGACGGCAGCAAGTCGCGAGTGGACAGCAGCTCCCCGCACTCAGGCTTTCCTCCACATTCGCCAGGATTGGTTTTCCCAACACCACATTTGACCTCGGGACTGAATTTGTCTCCGACTGGTCGGTGGCACTGAGGCTCGAGGTGCCCATTTTTACCGGCGGGCGAATCCACGGAGACAAGATGATCGCGCGCGCCGATCTTGATGAAGCCAGGCTTCAACTGGAGAAAACCCGGGAACAGGCTGCACTGGAGAATGCCGATGTGCTTTATCAACTAGAGGCGGCGCGAGCGCAGTGGGAGGCAAGCGCAGGAACGGTGGAGCAGGCGACCCGCGCGTATGAAATCGCCGAGGTACGCTACCGGGAGGGGATCTCGACGCAGACGGAGTTGTCCGATTCACGACTGCTGCTGCAGCAGGCTCAGGCGAACCGGGCTCTCGCCGCGCGTGATCTCCAGGTCGCGCGGATTCGCGCGGACCTGCTGCGGGACCTTCCCTTTGGAACCGCCGGACGCATAGGAAGTGTGATGGTACAATGACTTTCAATCATGCAGGCTCGAGGAGCACCGGGTATATGCGGGCGACGAAATGGCGCAGCGGGATGGCTGGGATCAGCGTGGCCGGGATGCTGCTCGTAACCGGGTGCAAGCCAGACCAGGATGCCCAGGGAGAAGTGACGGCACAGGCCCCGGTCTCTCTCGGGCCGGAGAACGTCGTTCTTGCCGACTCCTCGCAGCTGGAGAGTGGGCCGGTCATCTCTGGAACACTCAGCGCCGATCGCGAAGCAGAGCTTCGAGCTCAGGTCGCCGGAACGGTGATTGGCGTGTACGCGGAGCCGGGAGACAAGGTCGCGCGGGGAGCATTGCTCGCCCGCATAGAAGCCAACGCGATCGGCGATGCATATGCCTCGGCCCAGTCATCGGTGCGTACGGCGGAAGCATCGCTTGGCATGGCGCAGCGAAACCTGGAGCGGTCGCAGCGGTTGAGCCAGGCCGGAGCAATCGCCGAGCGCGACGTGGAGACGTCACAACTCGCAGTGACGAATGCTGAAGCGGCCGTGGCTGATTCAAAGGCGCGACTTTCGACGGCGGGACGTCAGCTCACGAATGCGGAGTTGCGAGCGCCCTTTGCCGGTATCGTGAGTGCCCGGCCGGTGAACGCCGGGGACGTCGTGCAGCTTGGCAACTCCATGGTCACGGTCGTCGATCCGGCGAGTATGCAACTCAATGCATCGGTTCCCGCGGAGCAGGTGGGGCTGGTTCATATTGGCGCACCGGTGAGCTTCACCGTCAACGGCTATTCCGGACGACTGTTCACCGGCCAGGTTGAGCGGGTGAACCCGTCGGTGGATCCCGCCACGCGACAGGTCCGCATCTATGTCCATATCCCCAATGCTGGCCAGGCTCTCGTGGCCGGCCTCTTTGCCGAGGGCAGGGTAACGGCACAGAGTCGTTCCGGAGTGGTGGTGCCTCGCGGGGCGGTGGATGATCGCGGGCTCCGTCCGGTCGTCATGCGGCTCAAGGCGGGCAAGGTGGAGAAGGTCGAGGTCGAGCTCGGATTGGTGGACCAGGCAACCGAGCGCGTTGAAATCGCCCGGGGAGTTTCGGTGGGAGATACCCTTCTCCTCGGTTCGGCGCAGGGGCTCACCCCTGGCACTGCCGCCCAGGTCCGGAGCGCGGCGGAGCGGGTGGATACGAGCGCGTCACAGTAACGAAACCCACGGGCGACGGCCCGCGAAGGTTTCAGCAGAGGAACCCATGTTCATTTCGGATTTCGCGATCAAACGACCGACCATCACTGTCGTCACCATGCTGGCGCTGGTGGTGTTCGGCGCCGTGGCGCTGTTTCGTCTTCAGACCGATGAGTTTCCGGATGTCGCGCCACCGTACGTGACCGTGGGGCTGATCTATCCCGGCGCTTCCCCTGATGGTGTCGAAAAGGAAATTCTGGATCCCGTCGAGGAGGCGATCTCGGGGATCAGCGGTTTGAAGAAGACGATGGGTACCGCGGAGGATGGCTTCGGTTCCATTCTCGTCGAGTTTCAGTTTGAGAAGCCGCTCCCCGAAGCAACCCAGGATATTCGAGACGCCATCTCGGCGATCCGCTCAGATCTGCCCGACGAGATGGAAGAGCCGATCATCCGCAAGTTCAACGATACGGATCGTCCCATCGTGTCGCTGGCACTGTCATCCACAACGCTCACACCGGCCGAGCTGACCCGGCTCGCGGATCCCACAATTACCCGGGAGCTCCGCTCCATCCCTGGCGTGGCGGAAGTGGCCATCGCGGGAGACCAGCAGCGTGAGCTGACGGTCGAGCTAAAACCCGAGGCCCTGCAGGCGTCAGGGGTGAGCATCTCCCAGGTTCTCCAGGCACTGCAGCTACAGAACATTGCCGCTCCCGTCGGCCGGGTGACCGGGGCTCTCGATGAACGATCGATCCGACTGAAAGGAAGGCTGCAGGGGCCGGAAGAGTTCAAGCAGCTGGTCGTCGCCGAGCGGCAGGATGCGTTGATCCGGCTCGGCCAGGTCGCTGACGTTCGCGATGCGACAGAAGAACAGCGAACCCTCGCCTTGTTCAACGGCCGCGAGGCTGTCGGAATTGATATCAAGAAAGCAAAGGGATACAGCACGACCGATGTGAGCGATCAGATCCGGGCACGAGCCGCAGCGTTACAGAAGACCTTGCCCGCGGGAACCAAGCTTGAACTGGTGCGCGATGCGGGGGTCCGTGTCACGGCCTCGGTCACGAACGTGGAAGAGGCGCTGATCGAGGGCGCGATTCTCACTGTGGCAGTGGTCTTCCTGTTCCTCAACAGCTGGCGCTCGACCGTGATTACGGGTCTCGCGCTTCCGGTATCGGTCCTGGCGGCCTTTATCGCCGTATGGATGTTCGGCTTCACCCTGAATACGATGTCGCTGCTCGGGCTTTCACTGGCAATCGGCATTCTCATTGACGACGCCATTGTGGTCCGGGAAAATATTGTGCGCCACGTGGAAATGGGTAAGGACCACTACACGGCCGCACGAGAAGGCACTGACGAGATCGGCCTGGCCGTAGCGGCCACCACGTTCTCGATCCTTGCGGTGTTCGTCCCCATCGCGTTCATGAGCGGCGTTGGCGGACAATGGTTCAAGCCGTTCGCGCTGACCATAGCCTGCGCCGTACTCGTGTCACTCTTCGTTTCTTTCTCGCTTGACCCCATGCTCTCGGCCTACTGGGCGGATCCCCATGTGCCGGAGGACAAGAAACGGTGGATCACCCGGCAGCTCGACAAGTTCAACGCGTGGTTCAACCGGCTGGCGCAGCGATACAGAGGAGTCGTGGCGTGGGCACTTGATCATCGCCTTGCGGTAGTAGTATTGGCTATCGGGACATTCATTGCAGCCTTCACCCTGCCGACTCTCGGCATACCCGGCCTGCTCGCGGTGATGGCAGGCATTGCCCTCATCGTCTTCGGCTTGACTCGCCAGTGGGCCTGGCCGCTCAAGGCACTGACCGCAGTTGTTGTGCTTGTCGTACTGGGCGGATTCCTGAAGAAATATGAAGGCCCCACCTTCGGAAAGGTCGGCGTCGGTTTTTTCCCGATCGATGACAAGGCCGAATTCAATATCAAGATCGAGACGCCGCCGGGGTCGAATCTGGAATACACCCGGATCAAGGCGGAGGAAGCAGCCTCGATCGTGCGGGCCCATCCGGAAGTACTCTACACCTACACGACGCTGGGCGGTGGCGTCTCCGGCGCCGTTGATGTCGGCAACATTTACGTCCGCATGAAGCCCATGAAGGAGCGGAGCACCAGCGCGGAGGATTTCTCAGCCGTCGTGCGTGACGAGGTAAAGAAGATCGCCGGGACCACGATGGCGGTATTCACCAACGACTTCGGAGGGGGACGCAAGCAGCTGCTGTTACAGCTCAAGGGTCCGGACATCGCCTCGATCAATGCCGCGGCGGACCAGGTCCTCGCCGAGGTGAAACAGGTACCCAACGCGGTGGACATTTCGCTCTCCAGCAAAGGCCAGAAACCGGAGCTCAACGTGCAGCTCGAGCGCGGGCTGGCCGGCGCGCTGGGTATCACGGTGGGACAGGTCGCCCAGTCGCTGCGTCCTGCCTTTGCGGGTATCGATGCGGGAGACTGGGTAGATCCGAGTGGCGACACGAGAGATGTCGTCCTCCGGCTGGCGCCGGAAGCGCGGACCCGGGCGGAGGATCTTCGGCAGATTCCGATGCTCATCATGGGAGCGGACGGCCGCCCCGTGACCATCCCGCTCGGCCAGATCGCAACAGTAACTTCGAGTCTTGGTCCCGCCGTCATTAATCACCTCGACCGGGACCTTGTCGTCAATGTGGAATGGAACGTGGCCGGGCGATCTACCGGTGAGGTCATGGCTGATGTGCGGGCGAGGCTTGCTTTGATTCATTTGCCGGCCGGAATCACCTTCACAGAAGGGGGCGACGCGGAAGGCCAGGCCGAAGTGTTCGGTAACATCTTCGTCGCACTGG
>JBDTQP010000210.1:0-4651 GCA_039932125.1 Gemmatimonadota bacterium | reverse complement strand
GCTTGATGTATCGCTCGTCGCGTGTGAAATGCGTTTCCGCTCAACATGTGCTGTTGAACCGTGAGTTTGCATTGCACGTGCACCCCTATCAGGGACCATAATTTCCACCGGGATTCCCATGACTGACAAGCCGAGCCGGAACGAAGACGCGTACTTCGCGCGCGAGGAGCGGGAAAAGCTGGAACGTCAACGGACGGCAGCTCGTCACGCCGCGCTTGCCACCGAGCGTAAATCACACTTCATGAAGTGCCCCAAGTGCGGGGTTGATCTTCATACCGAAACATTTCATGGGATTCAAATCGAGCGGTGCCCGGAGGATAACGGAGTATGGCTCGATGCTGGCGAGCTCGAGGCCGTTTCCGCCCACGAAGATCACAGTCTGCTGGGCCGGATCGTCGGAGATGTGATGTCTACTTTCCGCGGGAAGAGCAAATCGAAGTGACCCCGTCGTCCGCGGCGCCGACCAGCGCCTTCGCCCTGCCGGGTGAGCGGGCGGTCACCCCCGAGCTGGTGCGCGAGCACAATCTCAACGACCTCGAGTACGAGCGCATCCTGGAAATTCTCGGGCGGACCCCGACGTTCACCGAGCTCGGCATTTTTTCGGCGCTCTGGTCCGAGCATTGTTCCTACAAACACAGCAAGCCGATTCTCCGGAAATTCCCGACTACGGGACCCAACGTGGTGCAGGGGCCCGGCGAAAACGCCGGAGTACTGCGCCTTCCCGAAGGGTGGGCTGTCGCCTTCAAGATCGAATCGCACAACCATCCATCCGCAGTCGAGCCGTACCAGGGTGCCGCCACCGGAGCCGGCGGAATTCTCCGAGATGTCTTTACCATGGGCGCCCGCCCCGTCGCGATGCTCAACAGCCTCCGTTTTGGTCCGCTGACTCAGCCGCGTAATCGATATCTCTTCGCTGGTGTCGTTCGGGGGATCGGCGACTACGGCAACTGTGTCGGCGTCCCGACCCTGGGCGGTGAGGTGGACTTCGCCGACGGGTACAGCGGCAATCCGCTGGTGAACGCGATGTGTGTCGGACTGCTCCGCGAGAAGGACATGATCACTGCCCGGGCCGAGGGTGTGGGCAACATTCTTCTCGCGGTGGGGGCCCGGACCGGGCGCGATGGCATTCATGGTGCCAGCTTTGCCTCCGAGGAGCTTTCCGAAAAGAGCGAGGCGCGCCGCCCGCAGGTCCAGGTCGGAGATCCATTCACCGAGAAGCTGCTGCTTGAAGCGACACTCGAGCTCATATCGAGTCATGTTATCGTCGCCATCCAGGACATGGGCGCCGCCGGGCTGACCAGCTCATCGGCCGAGATGGCGGCACGCGGCGGCGTCGGCGTGGAGATCGACACGGCGAAGGTCCCGGTCCGGGAAGCGGGGATGACGCCCTACGAAATTCTCCTGTCAGAGTCGCAGGAACGAATGCTGGTCGTCGCCGAGCCCTCCCGCGTGGCAGAAGTCCAGGCGATCTGCGCGAAGTGGGAACTGGACGCGACGGCGATTGGAGAGATTACCAGCGACGGCATGTTCCGGATTCGGCAGGGCGACCTCGTGGTGGCTGAGATTCCCGGCCAGCGCCTCGTTGATGATTGCCCGATGTACTACCCCGATGCGAAAGAGAGCAACGAGGCCCGGCTGAGACGGGAGTCCGTCCCCCCGGCAGGAGAAACACCGGACCTGGCGGGCGCCCTGGAAACGCTGCTCGATACGCCGAGCATTGCCTCCAAGAAATGGGTATTTGAACAGTATGACTCCACGGTCCAGGGCTCGAGCGCCATTCTGCCGGGTGGAGATGCCGGAGTCCTCCGGGTCGCCGAAACGAACTTTGGCCTGGCAGTCACGGTCGACTGCAACTCCCGACTGCTCGCCCTCAATCCCTATGAAGGCGGCAAAGCGGCCGTGGCCGAAGCCGCCCGCAACATTGCTGTCACTGGCGCCGTTCCCCTCGGCATAACCGATTGCCTCAACTTTGGAAGCCCGGAGAAGCCAGAGGTGTTCTTTCAGTTTACGGAGGCATGTCGAGGCATCAGTGATGCCTGCCGGGCCTTCGGGATCCCGGTAACTGGCGGGAATGTCTCTTTCTATAACGAGAGCCCCACCGGAGCCATCGACCCCACCCCAGCCATCGGCATGGTCGGGCTGCTGGAAGACCTGGATAACCGGGTTGGAAGCCACTTCAGGACACCCGGGGATCTCATCTTTGTTCTAGGTATGACAGGCGCGGAGTCGCTCGGCGGGTCGGCCTTTTGGTCAGACGTCCTCGGTCATGTAGGCGGGAACCCCCCGACCGTGGATCCTGGAGCCGAAATGAGCCTCCAGACCGTCCTGATCGAGGCAGCCAGGTCGCACCTGCTGGAATCCGCTCACGACTGCTCGACCGGCGGATTAGCCGTGGCCCTTGTTGAAGCTGCCTTCGGCGGTCCATACGAATCCGCCGGCTTTGGCTTTACGGTGGATCTGGCCGAGCACGCTCCGCCGGCCGTATCGGATGCGGCATTACTTTTCGGAGAATCCGGCGCGCGCGCGGTCGTCACAGTCAAATCAGAGCACGCGCAAATGCTGCGCGACCTGGCCCGTTCGAGAAATGTTCCACTTTTCCAGGTGGGGACTGTAGAATCGCCGGAAGGAACGGCAACGATCCGCCGCGGTAAACCGCTGATCGTGAGAACTATCGGTGAGCTTCGGCGGATCTATTTCGACGCAATCCCCCGGCGGATGGCACAACCCGTTGCGGTCACGGAATAGCGGGGAGGCGGGTGAAGATACGCGATGCAGGAAGCACTGAGCATGCAGCACTACGATGGGAACAGCGATCTGCGATCAGCCGGTTTTGAGCTTCCCTTACTGCGGAGCCAACTGTAGATGTGCGGAATTTTCGGAGTCTCCGGTCTTCCTGATGCGGCACGACTTACCTACCTCGGTCTCTACGCTCTGCAGCATCGGGGACAGGAGAGCGCCGGGATAGTCTGCATCGATGCCGATGGACGCTCACGCGCGCATCGTGGAATGGGTCTGGTCTCGGAGAACTTCGATGATCAGGTCATTGATGGACTGCCCGGCGATGTCGCCATCGGTCATACGCGATACTCCACCGCGGGCAGCTCGGTCCTCGCAAACGCACAGCCGTGCCTCGTCAACTACCACGAAGGTGCGCTGACGATCGCCCACAATGGCAACATCACAAACGCGGTCGAGCTCAAACGTGAACTGGTGAGCCAGGGCGCCATCTTCACCACCTCGGCGGACACCGAAGTCCTCATCCATCTCATCGCGCGGTCCAAGGCGGGGTCGCCGGAAGAACAGATTCGCGAGGCACTCGAGAAGGCCGAAGGGGCTTACACGCTGCTGCTGACGGTCGGCCGCGACATCTACGCGGTTGTCGACAGTCGAGGTTTTCGTCCGCTGGTCATCGGGCGTCTGGGGCGCGGGATCGTGCTTGCCTCCGAGACTTGCGCGCTCGATCTGGTTGGTGCCAATCTCATCCGCGAGCTCAAGCCCGGTGAATTTGTGAAGGTGACCGATGGCATGGTGACGGACCTCAAACCGCTGGCCGCCCGGCCGGAGAGCCGTTGCGTGTTCGAGCTGGTGTATTTCTCCCGTCCGGACAGTACTGTTTTCAGCGAATCGGTAGACCGTGTGCGTCGAGATCTCGGTCGAGAGCTTGCTCGGGAGCACCCTGCCCCGACCGGCGACGTCGTATTCAGTGTTCCTGATAGCGCCAACGCGATGGCGCTGGGGTTCGCGGAAGAGTCCGGCATCAAGCTGGAGCACGCCTTGATTCGAAATCATTACGTGGGACGAACGTTCATCAATCCAACGCACGCGCTTCGTGTCGCCAAGGTACGCATCAAGTTCAACCCGGTCCGCGAGTTGATCGAAGGCAAGTCCTGCGTAGTGGTAGACGATAGCCTGGTGCGTGGAACGACGAGCAAGGGCCTGGTCCAGATGATCCGGGCCGCGGGGGCGAAAGAGGTCCACTTCCGGTTTGCGTCGCCCCCGATCACGGGACCGTGCCACTATGGCATCGATACACCGAACCGGGAAGAGCTGATCGCGGCGACACACTCGACCGAAGAGATTCGCCGGTATCTTGGCGTCGATTCGCTGGGATATCTCAGCCTGGAGGGGATGATTCGTTCGGCCGGGTCCAGGAGCAAGTGGTGTCACGCCTGTTTCTCCGGGCAGTATCCGACAGCGATTCCGGAGCGGCTGATCCAGCTAAGGAATGCGGCGCCGCTGGTGGCGAGTCCGGCGTAGATATTAATTGGGCCGGTCCCACTCTTGGGTCCGTTGCCACAATGCGAACACGCTCCTGTTGGTGATCGCTAATGTTGACAACTGCGCAGTGACCTGAGAATTCCGGTGCATTGACGACTGGGCTACCTCATTCACAGGCCTCGCATTTTTCCGGTTACCACCCCAAGTGGCATGGGTTAATACCCCCAAACGGCGGGACATGTGCTCGCATTTTCCAGCACCGTAAAGCACGCAGTTGGCAATCGCCTGGTAGTGTTTCCTTCCATTTCAGTTCCCGTGCCTGCTTTTCGCCTCGCTAACCCGCTTTCGACGCCTTAGATTAGGCCGCTGGCCCGAACCCTGCTACCCGGGGGGGTCGGATCTGGTCGGCCTCGCCCCATGATCCAGGAATTGC
>JBDTQP010000209.1:0-4697 GCA_039932125.1 Gemmatimonadota bacterium | reverse complement strand
TGCCATACGCGATTCGCTACATGATGACCATGACGAGTGAACGGAGTCCCCTATGAGTTTTGTTGCCACGACCAGATCATACCAGCAGGGCGCGCATACGATGCCCGGCCGGTATTACACCTCACAGGAAGTGTTTGAGCGGGAACAGCCCTACATCATGGAAACGCGCTGGCTCTGTATCGGCCGGGCGGACCAGTTGAAGCAGGCGAATGACTATTTCCTCCAGGCGATCGGCCGCGAGAGCATCATCGTGCTCAAGGACAAGAAGGATGTATTTCGGGCCTTCTATAACGTCTGCCGCCACCGCGGTACGCAGATCTGCGAAGCGGCGCAGGGCCGATTCAAGGAAACCATTCAGTGTCCCTATCATGCGTGGACCTACGCCACCGATGGCAGGCTGATCGGAACACCGCACATGCAGGAAGCCGAGGATTTTGACAAGGCAGACTTTCCGCTCAGGCCGGTCGCGATTCACGAGTGGGAGGGATTTCTGTTCCTGCATCTTGGCGCGAATCCCGAGTCTTTCGAAAGCGCAAACGCTGCCCTGATCGGGCGGTTCAGCCGGTTCAATCTTCCCTCGCTTAAGGTGGGCAAGCGGATCGAGTATGACGTCAATTCAAACTGGAAGCTGGTCTTCCAGAACTACTCCGAGTGCCTGCATTGTCCGGTGATTCATCCGGAGCTTTCCAGCCTGATGCCTTACACCAGCGGGGCCAATGATCTGATCGAAGGCAATGTGCTCGGCGGGTACATGATCATCTCCGAGCCCAACAAAAGCATGACGATGACCGGGCGTTCGTGCGGTCTAAGGCTGGGGAACATGCCGGAGGAGGACTATCAGCGCGCTTACTACTACACGATTTTTCCGAACCTGATGCTGAGTATCCACCCGGACTATGTCGTCTACTACACGCTTTGGCCGCAGGCCGCCGGCAGGACGAAAGTGGTCTGCGAATGGATGTTTCACCCGGGTTCCTTCGGTCTGGCAGATTTCAATCCGGAAGACGCGGTCGAGTTCTGGGATACGACGAACAGGCAGGACTGGCACATCACCGAACGGAGCTTTGCCGGCATTTCGTCCAGGTCCTACGAGCCCGGCCCCTACTCTCCCCGTGAGAGTGTGCCGGCGGCGTGGGATCGCGCGTTTCTCGAGGCCATCAAGGCATCGGGTCTTTAACTCACCTGTAACCGGAGCCAACCATGACCGATAATTCCCGCATGTCGCGTCGAGCCCTGCTGGGTGTCGGAGCCGGTGCGGCAGCCGGTCTGATCGCTCACAAGCTCGGCGCCGAGGTGGCGCCGGATGTTACCTGCAGTGATCCAACTGCTGCCCAGGACGAGGGGCCCTATTACCCGACCCGGGACCAGCCGGACGAAGATGCGGATCTGACCCAGGTTAAAGGCAGGAGCGGCCACGCCCAGGGCGAGATCATCTATGTGAGGGGTAGAGTATTGGATGAGCAATGCCAGCCGGTCGAGGGGGCCCTGGTCGAGGTATGGCAAGCCAACGCAGCCGGCCGATACGATCATGAGCGCGACGCCGGGAATCCGCGGCCGCTGGATCCCAACTTCCAAAGCTGGGCCGAGGTGCTTACGGACAAGGATGGCGGTTTCCGGTTCAAGACCATCAAACCGGGATCCTACCCGGCGGATGACATGGGCTGGATTCGACCACCCCATATTCATTTCAAGGTGTCACGCCGAAGCTATCACGAGCTGGTGACGCAGATGTATTTCGAAGGCGAGGTGCTGAACGAGGCAGACCAGATCCGGAAGACACTTTCCAGCGATGATCAGAAGCGAGTCACGGTGGCTTTCAAGACATCGCCGCCCGACCTCGAATCCGGCTCAAGGCTTGGCGAGTTCGACATTACGCTGCGTAAGGTGTAACCGTTGAAGTAAACATCGCCATGTCCGCAGGAAACAGGAAACTTCGATTGATGAGCTGCGTAAGAGGACAACCTGGTTCCTCGTTAAGCTCCCCTTTCGTATCTGATCCATGCTCCATCTTATTCTTGCGCTCCTCTCAACGCAGCAGGAAGTGCCGGCTCCTGTCTTTGCCGACACTGTCCTTCCATTACCGGCTCCCACCGGAAGGCACAGTGTCGGAACGACCACGGCCTATCTGGTGGACAGCACTCGAACCGATGGCAACTTCCCTGGTGGTCGTCCGATCACAGTACAGCTCTGGTATCCGGCCCTGCACGATGAAAGTCAGGCGAGCAGCTATCTCCAGGAACCTGGCCTTCCTTCTTTGCTGCTTCGCATCCAGTACTACGGAATTGATTCGGCGGCATTGGGAGCCTGGCCCACTATCCTCACCCATTCGCGCGTCAACCCTCCACCAGATCGGGGTCCATTTCCCCTCATAACATTCTCCGTCGGACTCGGCCTCATTCGGGCGAACTACACGACTCTTGCTGAGGAGTTGGCGAGTCATGGGTTTATCGTTGCACTCGTCGAGACACCGTTGGCCGGAACAATGATTTCGCAAGACGGCCGCGAGATCATGGACACCATCGGAATAACGGAGACTCCGGCTGGCCACCGGGCGGCCGTCGTGACCTGGTCACGGGATGTACGTTTTGCGCTGGACCAAATGCAGCTCCAGCAGCTCCCCGGCGAGAGTGGGAGAGTGGCTCGGGTGATCGATTGGGGCCATGTTGGCGCGGCGGGACACTCGTCGGGAGGACTGGTCGCTATTGCTACGTGCGAAGCTGATGAGCGGGTTCGTGCATGTGTCGATCTCGATGGCGGCATGGCCTCCCCAAGCCAGGAGCCCATGGCCGATTTCGTTTCTCACGGCGTCACCAAACCAACGTTGCTTTTGCGCAGCCGCCCAATTTACGGTGATGCTGACTTCGCGAGGCGTGGAATTACAAGAGCGCAATGGGAGAAGCGCGGAGAAGGTGGCAAGATCGCTTTGGACTCCCTGATCCAGAGATCGCACGGCAATCTCCGGGTTGGGGGAGTCGCAGGGACCGGCCACATGAGTTTTACGGATGCGCCATTTGTGATGGCATCTACGATCACCCGTTTCGGGGGAATGATTATCGCTCCGAATCGTGGATTACTGGTGATCAGCTCGGCCGTGCGCGCATTCTTTGACGAAGAATTCAGTATTCGTCCCGGGGCGATGGCCGAGGTAACCCAGCGTTTTTCCGAGCTCACAATAGAGAACAGTGCGCGGTGACTCCAACCACCGCCGCGCACACGATCATTTTACACGGTTGTATCGTGCCAGAATTGCGCGTAGCTGATCGTGAGGGAGTGCCGTCACCTTCAGGTCGTTGGCCCCCGTCATCGTCTTCGCGGCAAGCATCGCGTTTATGATCGATTCTTCCGTCGCCTGCACCGTTGCCTCGTAGACTGCGTTGATCCGCTGGTCGCTGAGCATGGGTTCCATGAGGATGCTGGAATCTGATGGTTCGGCGGGAGAGGTCGAGAACGCGAGAAAAATATCTCCCGACCCACTGCCTGCCACGCCTCCCATCCTTCCAACACCCAGTGACGCCCGCTTGGCAATCCGTTTGAGTTGATGCGGAAGCAGGGGCGCATCGGTGGCGATGATCACGATGATCGAGCCATGGTCCTCGCGTAGCGCTCCTCGCAGCTCTCCTGCGGGATAGAACGCCGGGTCCGGCTGAACGCTGCCATGCGTGGACGGGCACCTGAACCCGGTCTTGGCCGAGTCGAGTGGACCCGAGGTATCGTAGCAGTCTGGGGGAGCCTGAATTTCCCGCCCAACGGGAATCCCGGCAATACGAAGCTGGTTTCTCGTGCCAAAGTTGCATTGCACGAGCACGCCGACCGTGAAGGTATCGGCACTGATTCGCACCAGCCTCGACGCCGTTCCGATCCCGCCTTTGAAGCCGAGACACTCCATTCCGGTGCCGCCGCCGACATTGCCTTCGGGGACTGCTCCATCAGTGGCGTGGGCAAGTGCACTGAACACATGTTCCCGGGTTACATGGAAACCAAAGATGTCGTTGAGTTCACCATCCCAGGTCTCGGCGACGACGGGTAGACAGCAGTTCCAGGCGTCTTCAGAAACGTGCTTCTGTCCCCAGTCGATCAAGGCATCGCGGGCAACCCCAACACTGTTGGTGTTGGTGATGACAATCGGGTAGAGGAGCTCACCATATTCCTCGATCCAGGTAGTACCGGTCATCTCGCCATTGCCATTGAGGCTGAACCAGCCGGCGAAGACTGGCTGAAGCATGGAATCCGGCCGGGGAAAGATTGCAGTCACGCCGGTGCGGACTGGTCCCCTGCCGGTGACCAGTGGACCGGAACCGCTGATCAGTGTCGTGTGACCAACCCGCACGCCCGGAACATCGGTGATCGCGTTATGGGTACCAGGAGTGCCATCCAGCGGGACGGCAAGGTCTCGTGCGCGTTCATGAGACTGGGCGTGGAGGGCGGCGAAGGGGAGGAGGAGGGTGACGAGCGGGATTAGTCGCATATCGGTCTTCGCAACCCGGGGGTGAGGGATACCTGTTAGAATTCTGCCTCGGCACTCAACCTATATAAGCATATGACGCACGCCTATCCAAACTCGCATGTATTCTACCGGAAGCTCACCAAAGAGCATCCGCTGATCGTTCGCGGGGAGGGCTGCTACCTCTTCGACGACACCGGTAAGCGCTATTTCGACGGCTCGGGCGGGGCGTTCGTCGCCAACATCGGTCACGGAG
>JBDTQP010000208.1:0-4786 GCA_039932125.1 Gemmatimonadota bacterium | reverse complement strand
TAGATCTCCACGTTGGACCACGGCTCGACAAAGCGGATGCCGGGAAGGAGGGCTGAGGGCGTCACAGTCCCGAAGGCGTGCTTGACACCGACCTCGCCGGCATCGATGACGCGGACCATTGAGCTCACCAGGAGCGCGCCAGCCAGCACCATGAAGCCCATAGAAACGGCTCGAAGCAGGGAGGTGGACGGGCGCGGGGTCCCGCCGGACTTGATGCCCGCTGAGGCAACCAGCATCAGGAAGGCGACAACGAGCAGCACCATACCCATCACCATTCGGCTCATGTAAGACCTTCGATTGGGGAGGCCTTGAATATACTGAGTGCAGTATGGTGCTGAGCCCGGCAGGATACATGTCGAAGTGATCTATGAACTATTGCGCGAGGAAGACCCTAGTCGATTACGAAGACGCCCACATTCCCCCCAAAGTCATCATCGGCGACACGAAGGCCGGCGGGAACCTGCCAGGGCCCGTGATCGAACCGCACATTGATCTCGTGAGTACCAGCTTCAAGTGCGATCTGCGCGTTCCACCATCCTCCACGCTGCTGTTCGAGGGCCATGGGTTGCCACTGGCTGAAGCTCCCCATGATTTCGACCATGGCTGTCCCTGGGGCATGCACTGACAACACGTATCGCCCGGGCGCGGCGGGGCTCACCTTGAATTCGGCCACTGCTTCATGATGTCTCAACGATTCCCGGGAGACGCGTTCCTGGCCCCGCAGGTTGATGCGCATCGACAATGTGGCGAAACTCCCGCTCGGCATGCCGGTAATGACATCGGTTGGAAACCGTCCGACCGAGGCGACGAGTCCGAGTCGGGGTGAAATCCAGTACAACCCCTTCAGGAACCACGAGGTATACCGTGCTGCCGGCTTGCCGAATCGGCGGCCCACACCTCCTTCGAAATCGACATCGCCGCGATGCCAGCTCGCCGTCGCGTCGGTATCAGTGTAGTGGTCCTGGAGCAGACGCCGGCCGGTGCTTTGTGGGGCGGGAAGTGTGTCGGAGAACGGAGGTGCGGTGTTTCCATCATCCAGGGTCTGGTCCTGCCCAACGACTGTCAACCCGGTGCGACGCAGCCTGAATCCGAGATTGAGGCTGCCCAGTCGACGCCAACTCCCCGCCTCGACCATCGACAAGGCCTGGGCTCCATCGGTCGTGAGTGTATTGCCGGCTCCCGCACGGAGATCGACCCCCTGTTGTTCGTTGGCAATTTCCAGTCGTGCCGTGCCGAGCCACCCTCCTGCCGCTCGGCCCCATGCCACCCGGCTCCATCCACCGATGACCCCGGCTTGAGCCTTCAGCGATCCCCACCGCTGAAAAAACCCGGTGTTCACGAGGCCACCTGTCTGCCAGCCTCCTTCGGAGAGTCCCGCGTAATTCGCATCAGCATCAAGTTGAAGCGTAGAGGAGCGAAGACGGAGTGATGGGGCGAACAGAATGATGCTGGATGGTGATTGCGAAGCAACGCGCAAGGTTCCCGATCCGGCGTCGAGGGTTCCTCGTACCTGGCCGCTCGCAGTTCCGGTCACAAAAACCAGAACGCTTGCCAGGATCGGCACTCTCCGAGAGGTGGTCATGGCTTCGTGGTTTCCTGTCTCGGGCTATACCGGGGTAGAGACGTGATCCGGACAATCCCGTGATTGTGCAGAATGTCAGAGGCGGGAATAGTCCTTGATTCCGCTATGACTGCCGAGTGGTCCTCCGCAATCCGGTAAAGAAAAAGGCCGGCGTCGAGCCCGGGCTCGTACCCGTACACGCTATCGAACGCCAGCCGGCGGCCCGGCCGAATAATGTTGTTGTCGTAACTGCCGGGCGGAAGCGCGGGGACTGGATCGACCAGATTCCCATTCGCGTGCGCAAAGGCGACGAACGCAACCGGGGTACGGTTCTCGATGGTCAGCACATCACCTCTCGGGTCGGGTTCTCCCGGCGAGCTGCAGGCGGCGGCGAGGATCACGGCACCAGTCAACCACCCGATAGCTTTCATGGTTGACGATCTCCGCTGTAACGTTGTTTCAAGCGGGCGAACGCCGCATCGTCGGCTTCGGTGCGGGCGAGATCGAGCACTGATTCGTATGCTGCTTCCACGTTCACACCCAGTCCGACCAGGTCGGCGAGCACGGCCAGGGGAACGGCGACATCGCGGTCGGCCCGAGCCAGCCGCAATCCTCGAATCGCGCCGGTCGTCGCTCCGGCCCGCAGTGCCGCGACGCCGGCGACGATCTCCTGCTCCCTCGAGCCTTTGCCAAGGGCAGCGCGCGCGGTCTCCATGTTGCCGGCGAGAGTGCGCAACGCCGCCACAATGCGACCGCCGGATGCGCCTTTGCTGGCGCCTTCGAGCGCTTTCTGAATCAGCGGCTCCGTCGGGAGTCCCGCGGTCGCGGCCGAGTCAATGAGCGCGGTGACCATCCGGCGAGTAGCGGGATCGAGCCGGCTCGCGAGACGAGGATCCTGCGCCCGGAGAAGCGCCGGACAGGCCAGCAACAACAGGAGCGCGAAGCCGGATCTCATAGCCGTGCAGTAGGTAGAATCGTAATGACCGAGGTTGGTTCCCCAAAATCATCGACCGCTCTGGGCAGGCGAGGATCGGCCACCCAGCGCGTTCCGTCGATCATGAAGGTGAACTGATAGCGGCCCGGCCGCAGTGGGACCGTGGTCTCCCAGCGGCCATTAGAGCTTACCCGTCTGAGCGGGGTCGCCTGGGGATCCCAGTTATTGAAGTCTCCTACCAACGTGACGTGGTTGGCACTCGGCGCTTCCAACGCAAACGAGACCCGCTCCGCGTGGCCCGGCATGGGTGACTTGCCCGCGAATACTGCGAGGGCTGCGACACCGGCAGCGATTGCCAATCCCAATCCAGACCAGATCATGGTGCGACGTCGTTGGGTGCGAACGCGTGTCAGCCGGATTTCAGCCATCACGCGCTGGTCAATTCGTGAATCCAGGGACACGGGTTTCCTGAGCTCGGCCGCGAGCGCGTCGATGAGCCGGTCAGGGGCGATTTCAGAGTTTTCCATCATAGACCTCGAGCAGCAGATCGCGGAGATGTTTACAGGCGCGGCTCACCCGCATTTTGAGCGCGGAGATCCCGGCACCCGTGAGCTGTTCCATTTCGTCATAGCTCAGGTCCTCCACATACTTGAGAAGAAAGGCTTCGCGCTGTTCCCCGGGAAGGTGGCCGAGCGCCCGATCGATCTCTTCGCGCCACCCAGAACCGGCAGGTCCATCGCGGGTAATCGCTTCAGGCCCGTGTTCCGCCGTTACCAGGGTACGGGATGAACGTTCCCTCTCACGGTAGGCTGTGCGGCAGCGGTTCACCAGGATGCGGAAAAGCCAGGCGCCGAATCGTCCTGGGTTCTCACAGTGGCGAAGGTACCGAAACCCCCTGACGAATGTTTCCTGGAGGACATCTTCCGCATCGCCCTGGTCCCTCAGCAGGTGAAGCGCGTAACGCCCGAAGCGGTCACGGTATCGAGCCATGAGGATGCCGTAGGCATCGTCATCGCCGCCCAGGACACGGGCTACGAGGAGGGCATCGCCGTCATTCACATGATAGAGACCTGCTCTGTCCATCGGGAGTCACATGTTCCAGATTGCAGGCGAAGGATGGTGACCACCGGTCGGGATGCCGGGTCTTAGCTGGTACGGATGGTCCTGCTGAACTGCTTTGAAACGAGAGGGACGGATGACTTCACCACAACAGCACCTGAGTGCCCTGGCCTTCATGCTGATCGCGATTGCCGGGTGCGAGAGCAAAGTGTCAGAACCGAGGCCAGCGGCCGAGACCGCCAGCGTCCGACTGGTCCACGGAGGGTCGGAGAATGCCGGGCTCAATCTGAAGGTTGACGGGCGGGTCGTTGTGCAGAACCTGGCGGCCACCGGCATTTCAAGTTACGCCACAGTGGACGCGGGCACGAGGAGTATCGAGGTGACGGTGGCTGGAACGAATCAGACCCTGGTCACCCGCACGGTTACGATGGAGGCTGGCAAAGAGTACAGTTTCCTCGTTTCCGGCACGCTCAACAACCCGGAAGGACGGTTCGCCTCCGATACCGCCTTCATCCCGTTGCCCGGGAAAGTTAAGATCCGTGTCCTCCACGCCGCGCCCAGCGCCCCGCCGCTCGATGTGTATCTGACGCCTCCTGGAGCCGACCTTGGTGCAGCGATCACGCTGATCGAGCCGTTTGCGTACAACCTGGCGGACACGGCCATGTTCCCCGGATTCGCCGAGCGGGATCCGGGCACCTGGCAGGTACGGTTCACCGACGACAATACAACCAATGTTCTGCTCGATACCGGTCCATTCGAAACGGTTGCCGGCCAGATCGTCACCGTCGTACTGTCGGATAACGGCGCCGGCGGTATCATGGCCCGTATCATCGATGAGACGCCGGGCCAGGTTCCCCAGACTGTGTTCATCCGAGTGAGCCACAATGCACCGTCGGTCCCCGTCGTGGATGTTCACATCACCGATCCGGGAGCGGATCTATCCCAGCCGCATCTCTTCATCGCTCCTTTCAACTACGGCGTGGACAGCAGCACCGTCACTTTCCTCCTTCCCACCGACAACGGCGCCAGGGATATCGAGGTGCGCTTCACGGATCACAACTCTCTCAATGTTCTCGCGTCGAGCGGGACGTTCTCGGTCCCGGTTCATCAGGGAAGACGAGTCACGTTAGAGCCGGCTCAGGGGGGCGGGGTGGAGGCCGTGGTGACATCGGAACCATAGTCCGCAGATTCAGGGAAACTTTATCCGCAGATTACGCAGATTCAGGGGATTG
>JBDTQP010000207.1:0-4840 GCA_039932125.1 Gemmatimonadota bacterium | reverse complement strand
CTCCATTACCAGGTGGTCGCAGGCTTTCCATGCGAGCAGGTTCCTATATCGTTTTCCGCTCTTTGAGAGGTGGGTCTCCATGAAATCAATCTAGAGCGTTTCCATGAATCAGCATCATCCCATTCACGCGCTCACGCCTCTTAATTCTGCGGCCCGCCTTTCTGGGGCAAGTTGAGAGAAACTAGTCCACGCTCTTTGTATTCATAGATTTTGTACCTCCCCGCCTCCCCGCCTCCCTGCTTCCCCGCTTCCCCGCTTCCCCCTTCCCGCCGCCCCGCTACTTTCCCGACATGGATAGTGCTGCCAACCTCATGCTGATCACCGGCGCCCTGCTGATTGCGGGGGTGCTGTCCAGTCGGTTGTCGGCCCGGTCGGGTGTGCCGCTCATCGTACTGTTTGTAGCGGTGGGGCTGCTGGCGGGCGAAGAAGGGCCGCTGGGAATTCCGCTGAATAACGCACCGATGGCAAGCGCGATCTCGGTTGGGATGCTGGCGCTGATTCTGTTTGACGGCGGGCTGGGAACACCGGTGCGGCAGATACGGCGTGTGGCCGGACCGGCTATCCTGCTGGGAACGGTCGGCGTTGTGATCTCGACGGTGATCACCGGGGCGGCGGCAGTGCTGCTGCTCGGTCTCAGCTGGACCGAAGGATTGCTCCTCGGGAGCATTCTCGGATCCACCGATGCCGCCGCGGTTTTTGCCACGTTTCGCGGGCGTGGGGCGACGCTGCCCAACCGGCTGCGCGCGACGCTCGAGGTGGAATCGGGGTTGAACGATCCCATCGCCATCTTCCTCGTGGTGACGCTCACCGGGATGCTGACCGGGTTGCCCGCCCCGGTGTGGTGGACCATCGGCACCGACTTCATGTTCGAGATGGCCGTTGGGCTGGCGATCGGCGGGGCCGTGGGCTGGCTCTCGAGCATCACGATGCGCCGTCTGCATCTCGACATCGCCGGCTTATACCTCGTCTTCTCTCTAGCGACGGCACTGCTGGCCTTCGGAGCGGCGCAAGTCGCCGGTGGAAGCGGCGTGATCGCCGTGTATGCAGCTGGAGTAATCATCGGGCATGCACGATTGCCATTTGAGCGGGGCATTCGCCGGTTTCACGATGGCATCGCGTGGATTGCGCAGGTTGGCGTCTTCGTGCTGCTCGGGCTTCTGGCATTTCCCAGCCGCCTCGTCGCCGCGGCGCCAGGCGGAGTCGCGATCGCCCTCGTCCTGGTGCTCCTCGCGCGACCCATATCGGTCTGGATTGCGACACTCGGATTCCGCTATGACTGGCGCGACCGGATTGTCATCGCCTGCGGCGGCCTGCGGGGGGCCGTGCCGGTCATCCTCGCTACCATTCCGATCGCCGCTCACGTCCCTGGTGCCGGGACGATTTTCGACGTGACATTTTTCGCAGTGCTGGTCTCGGTCGTTATTCAATCGACGCTGATGGCGCCCCTCGCAAAAAAGCTGAAACGTCTCGAGCCAGAGAGTACTGATGCTTCGGTGTCGCTCGAGCTCACAGCTCTCAGAGAGACGGGGCAGGAACTGCTGGGATACCGGGCCGAAGCAGGCAGCCTGAGTATCAACCAGCCCATCAGTCAATTACCGCTCCCGCGAGACGCGCTGGTCGTGCTGGTCGTACGCGGCGCCGAGGTGATTGCCCCCCGCGGCAGCACCGTCGTCAAGCCCGGAGACCAGGTTTACGTGCTGAGCAGCGTCAACTACCACCAGGTGGTAGCCGAAATATTCATCCAGCGGAGCGATGCCGAAGAGAAGCTCGGCGGTATGCACGAGTTCAGTCTCGATGCGCGACTCGCCACGGTGGGAGACCTTCAGGAGTTTTATGGAGTGGAACTGAGCGGGACCCCGGAGGAGTCCCTGATGGATTACCTGGATCGGACCATGGAACATCCGGCCGCACCGGGAGCACATATCCCGCTGGGCAGAAACAGTGGCGTGAACCTGGTCATTCTGTCGGTACAGAATGGAAAACCGCGGCAGGTCGCTGTGGAAATTCAGGATGAAGTATCCAGGAAGGAGATACCCGAGGAGCATGCCTGAGAGCCGCCAACTGGTTCGTTTTCTCTACAGTGCGAGTGACGTTTATCCCGATTGGATGAATTGAAATGCACACCTGCGTTTCGCGTTTTCGCTCTTTCGCGTTTTCGTGCCGCTTTCGACAAGTGGGGATGACCAGCACGCTGTGTTCGTGTTTTTGTGTGAGGCTGTTGCTGGTCGGGCAGACACGCTGGGATTAAGACGGGCTGAAGCCTTGCCGGCGCCCAGCCAGGATGTATAGTGGAGCCAGACCCCACAGGAAGCATTGAATGAAACATCCTGCCGCGGTAATTGGATTGGCGCTTCTCGCCCTTGGTGGATGCAGACCCAACGCGATTCTTGGCGGTTTCGCTGTCTCCATCACGCCAAGGCTGCCTTCTACTGTCTTGCCATTGCCAGCTCCGAGAATCAACAACAGCTGCATTGTTGATCAGCCCACCGGCGGTGAGCCGGCCCCACGACCGACACCAGATACCATCATAATGTCCGGCAAAGCCGCCCGGTGGATGGGGTTGGCTGCATGCTCCATCGTGCCGAACCTCCCCCAGCCATCGCAATCGGGAATCAAAGGGCAGTAGGCAAAGGCTTGATCTTATGAGACGATCAAGTAACTTGCTGGACGACAAGCAAGCGGCTCACTCGAAGCACCTATCCCCAAATCCATGACCGTTACCAGACTGCATGACCGGGAACGAAACGCGACCCGCTCGCGTGAGGCAATCCTCGACGCGGCAGAGGTGCTGTTCGCCGAACAGGGCTATGACAGCACGAGCCTGAACGAGGTCGGGATGAAAGCCGGAGTGTCCCGGGGAACGCCCGGCTATTTCTTTGGTTCCAAAGCGGACCTGTATCGTGCGGTGATCGAGCGATGCTTCGGTGAGGTGCGTGAAGCAGTACGCAGCGGCCGAGCCCGCGCACTCGCCAGCGGAGAGTCCCCAGAGGTCGTTCTGGCTGGTATCGTTTCCGATTATTTCGATTTCCTTCTCGCTCGTCGCAACTTTACCCGTCTGATGGAACGAGAGGCCCTGAGTTCAACGACAGCACTGGATGGACTGCCGAGAACGAGCATCGCCGGGGAAGCGGTCACCGCCATTTCCGAGGAGCTTGGCCTCGATCCGGCGCAGGGAAAGGAAGCCGCGCACCTTGTCCTCAGTATTATCGGGCTCTGCTGGTTTCCCATCGTGCACGCCAACACTGTCGTTCCTGCATTAGGTCTCGACGCAGACAGCCCGGGTTTCCGGGAACAGCGCAGGCAGCATGTGATCGACCTGGTCTTGCGGGGTGTTCGTGACCGAATGCCGCTGGTCTCCCGCGAGTAACGTAGAAAACTCGACGAGCGGCTTCCATCGCGCCTGCAATTCATCTGGTTGTTTTTTGGTGACAGCAACAAGGGTGCGGCTTCACCTGATTTCTCTGCGGGTCTTTCGCGTTCTTTGCGCCTTTGCGGTGACGTTTCTTAAACCCACGGATACTGACTCATGACCGACATGATCACCAGGTCGCCAGCCACCGGGATAGCTCAGAGCGGCAATCTTGCGAGCGAAAAGGAAGCTCGGGAAGTGGCTGAGGCCGCGCGGGAGAAAGAATGGGAAGCACCGAGTTTTGTACGCGAGCTGTTCGAAGGCTCCTTCCGCCTCGAACTTGTTCATCCCTTTCCCCAGCCCGATCCGGCGGACCTGGCAAAAGCAAAACCGTTCATGGACCGGCTCGAGAAGTTCATGAAGACGATCGACAGCGACAAGATCGATCGCGATGGGAAAATGCCGGAAGACGTTATCCAGGGATTGCGTGACATTGGCGCGTTTGGCATCAAGATTCCCGAGGAGTACGGCGGTCTCGGTTTGAGCCAGTACAGTTATACCAGGGCGATCGCCCTGGTCACCAGCCAGGATGGCAACCTTACTGCCCTGCTCTCTGCCGCGCAGTCAATCGGTGTCCCTACCCCGCTCAAACTCTTCGGGACGCCGGAGCAGAAGAAGAGATACCTGCCGCGCCTCGCCAGAGGCGCTGTTTCGGCATTCGCTTTGACTGAAAACCAGGTCGGCTCCGACCCTGCCGGACTCACGACCACCGCTGTGCTCAGTGCTGATGGCACGCACTATATCCTGAATGGTGAGAAGCTCTGGTGCACCAACGGGACTATCGCAGAGCTGATGGTGGTGATGGCCCGAACCGGGAAGAAGATCTCGGCCTTCATCGTGGAAGCGAGCTGGCCCGGTGTGGAAGTTGTCGAGCGACTCCACTTCATGGGACTCAGGGCGCTGGAAAATGGCATCATCCGCTTTACCAATGTGAAGGTACCCGTCGAAGACCTGATCTGGGGCGAAGGCAAAGGACTCAAGCTCGCGTTGATTACCCTCAACACCGGCCGTCTCACCCTTCCTGCTTCGGCCGTGGCGGGGGTCAAGAAGTGCCTTGAAATTTCACGCAAATGGGCTGCCAGCCGGGTCCAATGGGGTGCCGCTATCGGGAAACACGATGCGATCGCGAACAAACTTGGGCGGATGGCGGCAGACCTTTTCGCCATGGAAGCGGTTTCCGATCTGGCTTCGCTGATGGCGGACCGGGGCCACACCGATATACGCCTGGAAGCCGCGATGGCCAAGATGTGGAACACCGAAATGGGCTGGCGCATTGTCGATGACACGCTGCAGATCAAGGGCGGCCGCGGCTATGAAACAGCAGACAGCCTCCGGTCCCGCGGCGAAGTCCCCGATCCGGTCGAGCGCATGATGCGCGATTTTCGGATCAACCTGATCTTCGAAGGCTCCAGCGAAATCATGCGGCTTTTT
>JBDTQP010000206.1:0-4854 GCA_039932125.1 Gemmatimonadota bacterium | reverse complement strand
GGGATAGAAACCACGTTCGGCGTCACCCCCTTCCGGGAAGCAATTCTCTACGACGACAGCGGAAGAGAATGGAGATACCAGTCATCCGCGCCGCTCTTCTACATGGTCCGGCGAGGTACCGGGACTGGAATGCTCGACATCGGCTTGAAACAGCAGGCGATTGATGCCGGCGTCACCATTCGCTTCAACCAGAGATTCCCTCAGACACCGAACCAGCCGCACGTTATCGCCACCGGTCCGCGAGGCTCGTTTGCCATCGTCGTTGGGTACATCTTCAAGACCTCGCTTCCCGATATGGTCCTGGGCGCGCTTTCCGACCGCCTCGCACCGAGGGGATACGCCTACTTCGTGACCAGCGGCGGCGTCGGTACCATCGCGTCCTGCCTCTTCGCCGACCTTCCTCACTACCAGAGGTATCTCGCTAACACGGTGCGGTTTTTCGAGCAGCGCACGGGAGTGACGCTGGAAACGCCTCGCCGATTCGGCGGGACCGGGAATGTGCGGGTGGAGCGATCGGCGCGCGCCGGGGAGGGTCTGCTGGTCGGTGAGGCTGCCGGATTTCAGGATGCCTTGTGGGGGTTCGGACTGCGCTACGCGATGCTCTCCGGGCACTTCGCGGCGCGCGCGCTCATGAACGGGAACGCCGCCGAGTACGACCCCCTGTGGCGAAACCGCTTTGCCGGGCACATCAAGACGTCTTTCGTCAACCGTTTTTTCTACGAGCGCCTGGGTGACAAAGGTTACCGTGCCTTCCTGGCCCGGCTGGGAAAATCGCATGACGCGCGCGACTGGCTCCGGTCCCACTACGCCCCCTCGACCTGGAAATCACTGATGTACCGTCTGGTGCGCCGGCACTATCGTGGTGCCCGCTCGGAGTCACCCCGCCTGCCAGGCTAGCCGCTCCACAAGTTGATCAAGAAGCGGAGCCTGTCCCGCATTGATCTTCTGCCTCGCGCGGTCGATCGGGAACCAGCTCGCCCGGTCCACCTCCGGGAACTCTCCCACCCGCCCCGAATGAGGAGGCCACTCCAGAGAGAAGGTGCTGCTCCTGAGGCTCACGGGATCAAAATCGCCTCGCAGTGCCCACGCATGCACCATTTTTCCGCCCCGCTGACGCACCGGCCGCAACTCCAGGAACGATCCCGCCGGCTTCATGCCGGTTTCCTCTTCGAATTCACGTACAGCTTCGCTGAGTGGATCGGCACCCTCCGCCAGCTCGCCCTTGGGAATTGACCACGCTCCGTCATCCCTGCCGGCCCAGAAGGGGCCACCCGGATGCACCAGCAGGACACGGAGCTCGCCGCTCTCAAATTGAAACAGAAGAATCCCGGCACTCCGCTTCGGCATGGCACTTTATCGTCCCTGGCGGGAGATCGGGGTGGACTGGCAACTTCGGCTTGCGTCTGCGGGTCACGTCCGGGCCACGGTTCCCGACGATACTTCTCCCACAGCGATGGACATGTCCTGAATTATCGGGGGAACAAATAATGGCAGGGCTTCGCATATTAGCTGTACTTCTGGTGCCGGTCTCGATTTCGCCCGGTTGTCTGTCAGCCCAGCGCCTTCCAGTTACCTGGACAAGTATGAGCATTCGCGCGTCGCCGACCTCCTCACGTCCGTCGGCCAGGACAAGCGAGCCGGCTTCTGCCGCGCAGGTGATCGGTGGTGGAGTCCTCGGCGCGGTCGCGGCTATTGCCCTGGGCCAGATTGCATACCAGGCGGCGGGCGGAGGCCGGCTTTGCGGCGATGATCCGTGCGGACTCGTGGTCGGCATATTGTCAACCGCGATCTTCGAACCCGTACTTGTTCCGCTCGGCGCTCACTTTGCGAACCACCGTCGCGGTAACCTGGGACTTTCATTTCTCGCATCCAGCGCGGCCGGTGCTGGCGCTTTGCTGCTGTGGAATGCCACTGAGACTCCAGACCCGTTTGTTGCCCTCGCGCCGATCGCCCAAATAGCAGTAGCCGCGCTGGTCGAGCGGGCTACGTCTCACCAGGAATAAAGAATGTCAACAGCCTTTCGGTTCGTTGTTCTGATCACCATAGCGATGGAAGTGATGACCACCACGGCTCGAGCACAAGACATCGGCGAGCTCAGCGTCGGTGGTGGCTTTGCCCAGGGCATCGAGAACGGCGGATTGGGAACCTCGGGCATCGCCACGGCCAGCTTTGGATTCATTGCCTCAGCGTTTTCGTTAGGACCTGAGTTCCGCTACATCGCCGGCACGCCTCATGTGATCGGCTACGGGCTGGTGGCGCGGTTTCGGCCGAGTCGCGGACGGTTTTACGTGGTTGGCGGCCTGGGAGGAAATTCCTGGCGGCGCATGCAGCGCATCAGCACCAGTCTTTTTTCTGGTAGCGTGGGTGCGGGCGTATTGATGGCGGCGGGAAGATCGCCTGACCGATTAGGGATAGAGCTTCGTCTCCACGACAATCTGCAGAACATCGATGGGGGCAACTGGGCGTTTCTGACACTGACTGGATCGGTTCGCTTTGACTGGTAAGTCTTTCTTTCGCAGGATATCCACTGTCCGGGAGTTCACATGATCGCGTTCGTCAGACTTGCCATTGTCGCCAGTTTCGTGATTGCTATCGTGACCCGGAGTGCCGGGGCACAATCCGGCGAATCTCCAGATTCGACATCTCTTACTCAGCTCAGGCCATCCCGGTTTGTTCGCTTTGCGGTGCCGAACCTCGGACGCGTTCAGGGCCGAGTGGATGGGCCAGTGAGCGGCAGCGTGACGCTGACCAGCCAGGGGCAGACTCAGACGATTTCTCTGGGTGCGATCGATACGCTCTGGGTGCGGGGCCGCGCCACCAGAACCGGGGCAATCATCGGCGCCATTGCGGGGCTGGGCGGCGGCCTTCTCTTCGGAGCTCTCCTCGACGCTCTGTGCGAATATGATTGCGGGAGCAACGCCACCGTGACGGTCGGTGCGTTGGGAGCGATCACTGGAGCCGGTGCCGGAGCTATCGTCGGAGCAGCGATCCCCCGCTGGAAAAAGGTGTTCTCCCGCCGCCGCTAGTCTCGCACAATTTTGATCCGGTCCGCGTGAAAACGATGCCAGGGATTTCGCGATCCCATGGCATTCTTGGCCATGGTCGAGCCCTGGTCACTCGTGCAGCGCTGCAGCACCTCCGATCTGCTTCGGGTTCTTTCGCCGGGCATGATCACGGGGATTTACCATGGTTCAGAGTGGGTGGAATGGCAGGATGAACATTCCAGCGAGCTCGATCTTGTGGCGACGTCGCGTCTTGATCGAAATGCCGAGTTCAGCTCGGCGCGGTTCTGCTGTCTCGTCGAGACGGGCCCTTCGCCGAGTCCCGCCACGCTGGGTGCCGATCTTCTCTATCTGCTGACGAACACCCGTGGTGTCGGTCTCGTCAGCGCTCGTGCAGGCTTTCTGCTGAGATGGTGCCAGCGCCTTCTATTTCTTCCGCCCCAGGTGCGGGAGCGAACGCCTGGTCCCTACCGGCTTCGAAACTCATCCCCGCGACTAATGCCTGGCGCCGGTTCGCTTCGGCTGGTGGATCGGGGCGAGGTGGAACAATCAGCCCGCCTCATGCTGAGGGTGAGGAATCCCCATGCCGTCGCGTCAATTCTTGGCCCCGGATTCCCGGACCTCCAGGTCGACAAATGTGGTGTGCAGATCCCCCTGAATGATCATCATCCGGAAGAAATCCTGGGACTCCTTCGGAGTGAAGGCATAAAGGTGACCCATTCGGCGGTGTGGTACGCGGTGCTGCAGTCCGGAGCGGGCGTGAGCTGAATGCAATAATGCATACCCATCCTGATGACTCTGCATTGTGATCTCTCCAGCTCTCTTCTCGAGTCGTGTCCGTTCTTTTGTGTTCGCGTCAAGGTGCCCCCTCCAGGGTGCTTCTGCTTTTCAAGACAGCTGCCCATGGAGGTGATTCCGCCCATGCATCTCCAGTATTGAGCATGTAATCGGGTTGACGGAGCGTCCCTGCTCAGTAGCTTTCCGGCTCCTTCTTTCCAGTCTCCCGAGGCGGCAGCGTTGTTCGATCTTCGGAGTGTCTTCGAATCCATCGCCGGGTTCTTTCACATTGAATCCGCCTTTCTCATTCGAAAGGTCGTTTCGATCGGCCTCATCTGGGTCGGTGCCTGGGTGGCAAACTGGCTGATTGGCCTCGCCTCCCGGCGGATTCTCAAGGCGGTAGACGATGGGGATGACACCACTCTCACGCTGCGGGAGAAGCGCGGCCAGACTGTCGCCCAGCTGCTCCGCAGCGTGGGAAGGGTTGTGGTCATTGTCGTCGCGGTCCTGCTCACGTTCAACACCTTTGTTGAGATTACGCCCCTTCTGGCCGGTGCGGGTATCCTCGGCCTGGCCGTTTCCTTTGGCGCACAAAGCCTGGTCAAGGACGTGATCGCGGGATTTTTCATCCTGCTCGAAAACCAGTTCGCAGTTGGCGATATCGTTGAAGCCGGTGGAAAAGGAGGCGTGGTGGAGCGGATGACCATGCGGATTGTCCAGCTTCGCGACCTGGAGGGGATCCTGCATACGATCCCCAACGGCACGATTGCAGTCGTCAGCAACCGGACACGCGGATGGTCGCGCGCGGTACTGGAAGTTGGCATTGCCTACGGAGCAGACCTGGACCGGGCGCTGGCGGTTTTCCGCGATGAAGCCAGTCGTCTCTCGGCAGACGCCGCATGGCAGCACCGGCTCGATGGCAAGCTCCAGGTCTCCGGCGTTGAAAAACTGGATGACAGCGGCGTGGTTATCCGGACGTTGATTCGGACGGTGCCCGGTTCCCAGTGGGATGCGGCTCGGGAATTTCGCCGCCGTCTCAAGAATCGACTGGATGCCGAGGGGATCGAGATTCCTT
>JBDTQP010000205.1:0-4945 GCA_039932125.1 Gemmatimonadota bacterium | reverse complement strand
CGCTTACCGCTTACCGCTTACCGCTTACCGCTTACCGCTTACCGCTTACCGCCTAGTGCTTGGCGTACACCGATGTTTTCCCATCCCCGAACGCCACCACATCATACGACTGAGCAGTCCCGCCCTCCATCCCGGGAGACCCAGTGACCATGCCTGGCACGGCCAGCCCGCTGATTTTCGGCTTATCACGAAGCAGGTGCTGGATGTCGGATGCCGGGACGTGACCTTCAATCACATAGCCATTCACAATCGCAGTATGGCAGGAGCGCAGCGCGTCCGGCACATGATTCTGGCTTTTGATTGGGGTAACGTCCTCCATATTACGCGTGGTCACCTTGAAGCCATTCGCGGTGAGGTGATCGATCCACTTGGCGCAGCAGCCGCAGGATGGACTCTTGTAGACCGTAATGTCGATGGGAGCATGGGCTGAAGGCCGATCAGGTGACCGGACAGTAAAAGCGCTGGCCACTGAAAATAGGGCCAGCAGTGCGGCCCACCCTGTCCAGCGTCGAAGAAGGTGCATGGTTAGTCCACCAGGGAAAGAGAGTGATTCACGGTATAAACATGGGTCGTACGAAGCGGGGGTGCAAGCCATAGTCGGCCTGCAGCTTCCGAATCGCTCCCCGGGAGAGAATTGTTGAAGTAATGCTGGCGAGTACAAGGATGTCGGAAGCGGCGAGGAGAACGACTCAAACCATTCGTCTAAAATCGGCCGATAAAGGCAGTCTAATGGGCCCGCTCCTCCCGGATCTGGCGCCAGCCCTGGGGGCCCAGCGTGAGCGTTGCGTTGACGGTACGGGTCTTTTCCTGGTTTCTCCCCTTCTTGCTTACGGTCTGAACAAGCTCTATCCGGGCGTATGCAATTGATTCGCGCCGGGTGACATTCAGCACGGTGTAACTCGCCACGATCCCATCCACATCTTTGTCCGCGAAGAGATTCCGCCAGCTCCGTTCATCGCCCGGCGATAGATTCGGCAGCAGCCGCTGCACTTCGCCGAGCTGCCGTGACTCGATGGCGCGGGCAAGGTCAGCATAATAACTCGAGACAGCCTCCGAATCAGAAACGGCGACCGGTGCCGCTGCCGGGGAAGCCGCTCCGGTGGTTCCCGAGGCTGAACGCTGAGTGCCACTGCCAGTCTGCCTGCCTGGTCCACGAGGTGTCGGCGCGACTCCAGCGCCACTCTGCAATGGACGCTCTGATTTCTCCCAGAGACTCGCGGCGGTGGTGAGCAGCACGGCGGCTTCGGCTTTTCGGTTCAAACGAGCAAGCGAATCGGCGAGCTCCTCGACCGAGTCGCCGGCGGCGAGCTGACCCGCCTTCGATCCTGCCGAGAGTGCCCGCTGCCGGGCATAGGTCGCGGCGCCTCGGGCCGCGAGGAGAAGGCTGTCCACCGGATCACTCGAAACGACCGGTGGCGCCGCTACGGCGGGAGCAACCGGAAGCGCCGGTTTTCTCATCATCACCACGATCGCAACCGGCACTGCTACACCGAGTGCAATCATGAGGGGTCGAGCCATGCGCTGGAGTGCTCTCCCCAGCTGGAACATCGATCGGCCCGCCATTCCGGATTCCTGTTCACGGCTCGCGAGCTGAAGTGCCGCGACCAGCTCGTCGGCCGACTGCCAGCGCTTCTCGCGATCCTTGCTCAGGCAGCGCATGACCGCGCGTGCGAGGCTCGGCGGAACGGTTGGCCTCATAACCCGGACATCGGTGGCCGGCGTCAGCACGTGCTGCCTGATCAGGTCAGCCCCGCTGGTCCCTCCGAATGGTGGTTTCCCGGTGATCATGTGATAGGCAACCACACCGAATGAATAGATGTCCGATCGCTGGTCCATATCGCGGTCGCCGCTGCCCTGTTCCGGACTCATGTAGAGCGGGGTGCCGATCAGCACACCGGTCCCGGTGAGGGCGGCATCGGTCGTCTGCACCATTTTCGCAATGCCGAAATCCATGAGCAGCACCCGCCGCTCGGGTCCCTCCAGCATGATGTTGTCAGGCTTGATGTCGCGGTGGATCAGGCCAACCGCATGCGCCGCGGCGATGGCGCTCGCTGCGTCGGTGAGGATCCGGCAGGTTTCGGCAATCGGCAGCGGCCCGTCACGTTCGAGCAGCCGTTGCAGCGTCTCGCCCCGTATGAGCGGCATGACGATGTACGCCAGCCCATCCTTCTCGCCTATCGTATAGATCGGAACGATGTTGGGGTGACGCAGCTGGGCGGCGGTCATGGCTTCGCGCTCGAAGCGATCCTGGAAGCTTCCCGATATTGCGAGCTCCAGGCGAAGTACTTTGATGGCCAGATCGCGTTTGAGCCGCTTGTCGAACGCCGTGAATACAAGGCCGAAGCCGCCCCGCCCCAGCAGTTCTCGAACTTCGTAACCATCTCCCAGAGCTAACTGAAGCCGTTGCCGACTTTCCATTTCGGCCTGGGGCAGCTCGGCAAACTCGATTCTCCCCTGCGTCTCCGAAGAGGTCGTAGGGGTGGCGACGCCACAGGCACCGCAGTACAACGCCTCACCTGGCAGGGGCGTCATGCAAGTCGGACAGTCGCGTTGTTCGGGGTTCACGCCTGTTTTAATCGGGGAAAGGGTCCGTAATCAGGGATTCCCCTGAAGATTACAGACTCATGAGCCAGCGGATCAGCAGGTATGCGGAAATCAGGCCACTCCCCAGCAAAAGGGTAATGGCAGCGCCGAGGGCCACGACAAATCCGCGATCCCGGCTGGTTGACAGTGGATTGTTTTCTAACGACCGCTCCAGCAATGCAATATTTTTCGCGTTCGCCTTCCAGCCGGCGTCGAAGAGGTCTCCCACAACCGGCACCATGCCGATCACGAGTTCGATCAGCACATTCCACAGCATCCTGAAAATGGTGCTGCGGCTGGCGCCCAGCTTGGCCGCCGCAACCACGATGTAACCGGAGAAGAACGCCCCGGCGAGATCACCCAGGCCGGGAATCAGTCCAACAATCGGGTCGAGGCCGATCCTCACGCTGGTGCCTGGAATCGGAATGCTGTTATCCAGCAGCCAGGCAAGGCGCCGGATGCGTTCCAGGCTGGTATTGGTGGCCTGGCTGGTTCGAGGCTGTTCCCCAGCTATAACGGGTTTCATTCGGACTGGCATTATGGTCGCGGGACTCTCCATCGGTTACTATTGGGTATGCGCTCTGCTAAGCTCTTACTCACAATAAGTTTACTGGTTTACTCGATGCCGCTTGCGGCTCAGACGGACTCAGCGAGTCCAGTCATCGATTCAACTCCGGTACGACTCCTCGTCCACAACTTTACAACCCCGAGCCGCGAGTTTGTTCGCTTACGCCTCGTTGGCGGCGAGATATACCGGGTAGAGCTGTCGGATGGGCGAGTGAAACTGGACATTCACCCACTGGACCGGGGGCTCAAGTCGCCCCCGGTTCGTCAAAGAACCGATGACGCGCATTCTGCCACCTACGACGTTAGTCCCCGTACAACCGGCGAATATGAAATCAGAGTTCTTGGCTCGGGCGATCATACGGTAACGCTCACCGTAAACCGCCTTCGCGATGGGCCCTGATGCGATGATCTTGCCGGCGGGAATCATATGAATGCACCATAATACGAGCCCAAGAACATGTCGTGGGCAAAGGGTAACCGGCACAGGTTGCAGAATCCACCGGTGGTGCTGATCGCTGGTTGCCTTCCCTGTTCGCCCTTTCGCTCCGGTTGCGTGAAAATCGAGTACTCCCGGATCTGGATATCGAGCAGACCTTTGACGGAGAACATCGACCTCCCGTGCTCGACTTCGCCTCACATCCATGAGGCTGACACCTGACTTCTACCTGTAAGGATCTACTATGCGCCTTACCTGGGCGTCCCTGCTTGCAGTGGCTATTCCCCTGGTCCCGCTTCAAGCCCAGAATGAAACAGCTCTGCGCCGGGCCTTTGAAGGGCAGACGGTCGTGGTACGCATCGACATGCCTGGAACGAGCTCAGGAGTGGTAGTGTATCCGGGCCAGGATATGCCAGTGGACTTTCCTGATGTCGCCGAGAAGCTGAAGAAATATGGAACCGCGTTGCGGAATGGAGACCAGGTCATGGTCACGAAGATCAAAGTGAAGGATGACCTGATTGAGTTTCAGCTGGGCGGCGGCGGGTACGGCACTTTTGGCGACGACATGGGAAATTCCTCATCCAGCGCGACGCAGCAGGGTGAGACCAGCCGCGAGAAAGCGCTGCGCGACTCGATCAGCCATTCAACGAGCTCCGGCCAGAAGCGCCGCATGCAGCGCGACCTCGATGAGTTCAAGTCGGCCCGGGAGCGGGAAAATTCTCGCGCGTCCTCCGATGCAGCACAAGCTGAAGAGGTGCGAGAAGCCAACCTTCGAGGACGCCGCGTCGAGGGAGGCAGTCGTTTCAATATCCGGTACCGGGGTGGCATCCCACCCGAGGTGCTCACGCCAGTGGGACTGCGCCAGGCTCTCAGCCGCTACGTGGATTTCGGGAATGGTCAGCCGGGCTCGATCGCTTCCGCTCCGGAACCTTCGACCGATGCCTCGCCGGTCGGACTTCACAAGGGCATGATGCTGGAGGATGTTGAACGCATGCTCGGCCCGGCGAGCACCGCGTCTGAGTCCCAGGACTGCTCGCTCAAGATCATGACGCGCACGTACGCGAAGTCAGGCCAGCGCACGACCGCCCGCTTCGTGTCTGGCGTTCTGGTGGATTACACGATATCCGGGGAGTAGAGCTCTTCGCCAGGGGCGGCACGCCCGGTAACGACAAACAGCTTCACCGCAAAGGTCGTCATCCGTTTACAAAACATTTTATCGAGCGTAGCCTTGCAGTTCTCCAGAATTTCATCTGCTACGCCGGTTCCGTGCTACCTCTGTGCTTCCGAGGTTGCGGTTCGGCCCTGAAATAATCCGATTGAGCAGGTTTCTTCGCGAGCTTTGCGCCTTTGCGGTGAAGC
>JBDTQP010000204.1:0-5020 GCA_039932125.1 Gemmatimonadota bacterium | reverse complement strand
GGGCTCGCACCGCGATCTACCTATCCAATCGAGGGTCGATGGTGATGCCGGCCGAACTTCGTATCACCTATGCTGGTGGCAGGATGGAGACGGTAAAATTGCCGGTCGAGATGTGGAACCAGGGCGAGCGATTCAGCTACAGGGTGAATGGCCGGGTGACCAGAGTCGAGGTCGACCCGCGGCGTGCGCTGCCGGATACCCGGCGCAGCAATAACACCTGGCCGCGTTCTGCTGCAGCGCCGGCGCGACTTGAACGCTAGCCGCTTCAATGGAACCTGGAGCGTGCTTTTGACACGAAAACGCGAAAGAACGAAAGACGAAATCCAGCAAATGGTTGTTGGTGACCGGTTGAGTGAATTGATAGAATGAATTTTTTCCGGCTAATCGGACCGCTGCTGGTGTGAAATGGCCTCGGCCGTTTCGATGGTCCCACTTTTGACATCGAGTGTTTTGAGCTGGCGCATCTCGGGCCAGAGCCGAGCGACAACTCCAACAACCGCGATGGTCCCCAGCCCTCCGACGACGACCGATGCCACCGGCCCGATCAACGACGCCAGTGCGCCCGATTCGAACCCACCCATCTCGTTCGAAGTCCCGATGAACAGGCTGTTGATCGCGGCCACTCTCCCGCGGAGATAATCCGGCGTGCGAACCTGCACCAGGGTCGATCGAATGATGACACTGACACCGTCCAGCGCTCCCAGTGCCACCAGCATCGCGAACGAGAGATAGAAATTACGAGATAACCCGAAAATAATGGTCGCCACGCCGAATCCGATAACCGCCCGGAGCAGGGCAGGGCCGGCCCGGCGAAATGGTCGGTGGGCCAGGAGAATCGCCATGATGACCGCGCCAATAGACTGAGCGGCAAGCAGCCAGCCCAGTCCTGACGGGCCCACATGAAGGATGTCTTTTGCGAAGATTGGCAGGAGGGTTACGGCGCCACCCAGCAGAACGGCAAAGAGATCGAGGGTTATGGCCGCAAGCAGGACGGGGGTCTGCCGGATGAAAGTGATTCCCCCGAGGAGGTCACGGAAACCCGGTGGGTTCCCACCTCCAGCCGCGAGCGGTCGCACGGGGAGAAGCACACCGAGAAAAATCAGCGCGGTAACCGCATCGATCGCGTATACCGGAGTCGCGTGACGGGTGATGCCTATGACCGCTCCACCAATGGCGGGTCCCAGCACGGCGGCGAGCTGCCATCCGACGCTGTTCCAGGTAACAGCGTTGCTGAAGCGTGACGATTCAACGATCTGGGGAAGCAGCGCGCCCTTGGCGGGCCCTTGAAATGCCCGTGCAGTCCCGGTGAGAAAAAGAAAGAGATAGAATATCGGGAGAGGTCCGTGGTACAAGGAGACCAGCGCCAGCCCGATAGAAGACAGGACAAAGAGAACCTGCGATACCATCAGCACGAGCCGGCGGGAATAGCGATCGGCAACGTGACCAGCGGGTAATGTCAGAAGAATGATCGGAAGGACCTGGACCAACCCGACGCCGCCCAGCGCGAGAGCAGAGCCGGTGCGCTCATAGAGCTCCCACCCGACGGCCACCGTCTGCATCTGCTGGCCGATGGTGGCGATGACATTGCCCGAGAGGTAAAACCGGAAATTGCTGCTGCGGAATGCCGCGTAAGGATCGTGGGCTCGAGGCCCATCCGTCTCAGCGGCCATTGTCCTTGCGAATGGCGTTTCGCACCTGGATGAGCTCGGAGATGTTGTCCAGGCTCAGCAGGCCAACCAGGGCACCAGTTGTATCCACGACCGGCAGTGCCGAGGAGCCACTCGCCTTGATTTGTGCCAGTGCATCGTCGAATCCGTGCCCCGGCAGGAGCAGTGGAACGTTGGATGCCATGGACTCCTGCACGGTCGATTGCGGTCCCCGCTCGGAGAGCCCTTTGATCAGGTGTTCCCGGGAGAGAATTCCTTCGATTCTTCCGTCGTTATCGACTGCGGGGAACTCCTTCTGGTCTCCCTCGAGCAGCATCCGCGCGGCGTGATCCAGCCGGGCGTGGAGGGGGATCGTGCGAAAGCGTGTCATCATCATATCGCCGACCCGCACGCCCGCTCCCGCGGAACGAGTCTCGACGGCGGTAAGCTCGGCGCTAGCGCCGATGAACACGAAGAACGCAATCAGGGCAAGCATGTTGTGCCCGATCAGGAGCCCGCCCACTCCCATGGCGATCGCCAATGCCTGACCCACCTTGACGGCTGTTCGCGTCGCCTTGACCAGCCCTACGCGCATAGCCAGGAGTGATCGCAGAACGCGACCGCCGTCCATGGGGAACGCGGGAATCAGGTTGAAGAGGAGCAGGAGGATATTGACCTGCAGCATGAGCTCGGCGGCGTTCCCGGCTTCGACATCGAGCGAGAAGATCTGGGGGTGATGCCCGGTCGCTACCAGGTAGGTGTAGAAGCCAGCGGCGATCGCCAGGGTGACAGCGGGACCGGCCAGGGCGATGAGCAGCTCCTGGCGCGGCTCGTCCGGCATGCGCTGGAGCCGGGCGACGCCGCCGATTGGCAGCAGGATTACATCGGGAGTCCGCACGCCAAACCGCCGGGCCATCAGGATGTGCCCGAATTCGTGAAGCAGGATGCAGGTGAATATCCCCAGCACCGCGGCCAGGGTGATCAGCACAGCCGTCTGACCGCCTTCCTGGTAGGCCGTCACTCCGAAATACACCAGCAGGAGGAGAAAGGTGACGTGGACTTTGACGTCGGTGCCGGCTATCCGGAAAATGCGATAACTCCAGTTCATAACGCAAATCTAATCACATGGCATGATCCCGTATCGCAGGTCGCGGTTACGCCAACCGCTCACCGCCTTCATGATCTTCCCACTGGGCCCCCGACAGCGATATGCGGAAAGAGATATTAGATTCTCGGCGGACCTTCTTTATGGAGTCAGAGAGATCACTACCACCATTCCTACTCCCGCGAGCAGCGCACCGCAGAGCCCGTCTTCCGGATGGTCCATCAAGGACTCCGAGAAGCTGTACAACATGAGTGGCTGGGGACTCGGCTACTTCCGGATCAACCAGGAAGGACATGTGGCCGTCCATCCGGACGCCAATCCCAAGCGGGGGCTCGATCTCTACCAGCTCGCCATGGACCTGAATGCACAGGGTGTCGGGCTTCCGATGCTGCTGCGGTTTTCCGACATCCTGCGCGCGCGCATCGAGTCGCTTGCCGCTGCTTTTCAGAGTGCGATCAAGGAATTCGGGTACGAAGGGAATTACACGACGGTCTATCCCATCAAGGTCAATCAGCAGCGTCACGTGGTGCAGGAAATCGTCGAATTTGGCGCCGCCTGGGGCGTTGGCCTCGAGTGCGGCAGCAAGGGCGAGCTGCAGGCCATCCTCGGCCTTTCGGACAGCACCAACCACCTCATCGTCTGTAACGGATACAAGGACGAGGAGTTCATGCGGCTCGCCTTGATGGGGCAAAAGGTGGGACACACGGTGATGATCGTGCTGGAGCAGCTCAGCGAGCTGGACGTTCTCCTTAAGATCGCCGGCGAAATGGGGGTGAATCCCACGCTCGGCGTGCGAATCAAGCTGGCCAGCGAAGGCGCCGGGCGGTGGGCCAAGAGCGGGGGCGAGAAGTCCAAATTCGGGCTTTCGCCCATTGAGCTGATGAAGCTGCTGGCCAAGCTCGAGGCGCTTGGCCGGAAGGATGTGCTCAAGCTGGTGCACTTCCACCTGGGCAGTCAGATCACCGATATCCGTCACATCAAGGCTGGCCTCGAGGAGATCGGCCGGTATTACGGCGAGCTTCGGCGCATGGGATTCGATATCACGTACGTCGATGTAGGCGGGGGACTTGGTGTCGACTATGACGGGTCGCGCTCGACTCGTCCCGCAAGCATGAACTACACGATGCGGGAGTACGCCAACGACGTCGTGTACACGATAGGAACAGCGTGCCAGGCCGCGAGCATCCCCATGCCGCACCTCATTTCGGAATCGGGCCGGGCGATCACCGCCCACCATTCGCTACTTCTCATCAATGTCATTGAGGTGGAGTCGCAGGCGGAGCCGGTCCCACCCACACTCCCTCGCAAGGCTCACCCCCTGCTCAAGGAGATGGCTGAAAGCCTGGAGACCATGTCGCTCGAACGGGCGCAGGAAGTCGCGCACGACGCGACCTTTGCGAAAGAGCGCGCGCAGGCGTTGTTCGCCAGCGGAGTCCTGAGTCTTCCGGAACGAGCGCAGGTCGATCAGTTCTACCTGGCGACGCTGAACGGACTCGCGCGGCTCATCGGAGACGACAAGGCCGCGTATCCCGAAATCATGACGGACATCGAGGCCACGCTGGTGGACCGGTACTTCTGCAACTTTTCGCTCTTTCAATCGCTGCCGGACAACTGGGCGATCGACCAGCTCTTTCCGATCATGCCGATTCATCGGCTGGGTGATCAGCCGACGCGGCGAGGGACCGTGCAGGACGTTACCTGTGACTCCGATGGCAAGATCGAACGGTTTGCCGGTGGACGGAAAGGCAAACCTTCGCTTGAGCTGCACCCGTATGTTGACGGCCAGCCGTATATCCTGGGCATTTTTCTCACCGGGGCGTACCAGGAAATCCTCGGCGACCTGCACAATCTTTTCGGTGATACCAATGCCGTGCACGTTCGGCTGACCGGCGATGGTTATGAGATCACCGACCTGGTCCATGGAGACACGGTGACCGAGGTGCTCAACTACGTACAGTTCCAGGCCCAGGATCTCCTCGCCACTTTCCGGCGAAAGGTGAACAATGCCCGGGGACTTTCACGACAGGAGGCGAACACCTTCATCGCCGACTATGTGGCTGGCCTCGAGGGATACACCTATCTCGAGGGTGATGTGCCGGCTTCATGAGGACCTGCATGCCTCCCTCTCGACAGTTCTACTTCCGCTGATCCAGCGGCACGTACGCTCGCTCGTCCGCGCCGACGTAAATCTGCCGCGGCCGGGCGATCTTCTGTTCGCTGTCGAGCAGCATTTCTTCCCACTGGGCGAGCCAGCCCGGCATCCGGCCCA
>JBDTQP010000203.1:0-5102 GCA_039932125.1 Gemmatimonadota bacterium | reverse complement strand
GAACATAGTGGGTTTGAGGCTCACTACTAACATCGCTTCGCGCGGGTTAAAAGCAACAGCTCCTCGCGGAGAGCGCGGGGTGTACCGAGGGGGCGCGGGGACTCCTCGGCAAGTGCCGGAGCATTCGGAGCAGCTTTGTCTTTTGTGTTCCTGTGAGGGCAGGGATTGGGGTGTTGGTGGGATCGGGGCAGGGCGAGGAAAAGCAACAGCAGTCGACGCGGAAAGCGCGGAAGAAAGAGAAGACGCGAAAGGGTTCCTTGGCAATGCCGAATCGCACGCGCAAGAAGGTTTTTGTTTTTGTTGTTGTATGTGAGCGCGGGTATTTGGGACAGGTGTCATCCCGAGCAGAGCGAGGGATCTCAAGCTCAAGCCAACCCCTCTTTAACGGTTTTCGGTTTGCACCCCGTTCACCGCTCACCGTTCACCGTCATTTCAGCCATGATCAGCGGAGAGACGAGTTCACCGGAGACCAGGCCCGTAGGGCCGGCAGGCCGAGAGCCCGGGCCGTAAGGCCCGGGTAAGCGGAACCCAAAAATTTCCGTTCGTGCGAAGCACACGTAAGGACGCGGTCTCCGAACACCCACCCAGCGTAAGACTTCACTCCTGCGACGGAGCGCAACGAGAAAGTCCTTTAGAATTCTCGTTGAGGACAGGCTGAAGCCTGCCCTCGGCGCGTTCGATCCCTGAACGGATGGCGCCCTCACCAACGTCGTGATTGTCGAACGTGTGGATCCCGCCTGGACAAACGACCCGGTCACCGCTCACCGCTCACCGGTCACTTTTCACTTGTCACTTGTCACCTTCTTTTATGGCTATGACAATTTCCAAAACCGGGGCGACGATGTCGGGGATCTACCTCGTGGTGGCATCTGGGCGGTGCAGGAAGAGCTGCGCCACAGCGGCGGCGGATGGATCAGTCTCCGCGGCATGATGACCGCCATCATCACCGCCCCCTCCCAGGCGACCCTGGGCGAGCTGCTCACGTGGCTCGGCGTCCCAGTCCTTCATGTGCAATCGCTGCGGAGACATGTTCGTTCCAGCCATGTAGGCGAGCTATTTCAGGGTGACCCTACAAGCCTGGTTCAATACACGAGGTGCCTGCCGCTCAGAGAGCAGCAGGCACCTCGAGTTTGACCTGTCGCGGGCTATCTCAGTCGCCGGCCGCTTACCACCAGCGACGTCGCCCGAAGTGTCCACCGCCGATCCGGACACCGACATTAAATCCCCACCGTGGGCCATAGAAAGGATAGAACGGGCTATAGAAAGGGTCGTAGTAGTGCGGGCTGTACCAGCCGGAGTAGGCTCGCGGCCGGTTTCCGTTATCGCTCCAGACCTGGTAGGTGACCAGGTCGTAGTCGTAATGCGCGTCCGTCATTCGATCAATCATGTCCAGAAGAAACCCCTCCGAGTCGGAGGCCGCTGAATCCGCGGAGAGTGCCCGGTAATCCCAATGGCCGCCACGGGTGTAATCATCAAACCGGAACGGGCTCGCGGATATGGCTGCGAACACGGTGCCCTTGCCTTCCCGCTCGTCCGCCGTGAAGGCTTCCCGGTCTCCCCGCCCCTTGATCTCGAACTCCTTGCCGCCGCGCACCATGCTCGAGTCTTCCGGATCGATCGGGTAGAGCACGCGAACTCTGCCTTCTCCATCTATTCGCAAAACCAGCAGGTAGCCATCGGCCGCGGTTTTTATTCGTACCTTCTCGCGATCGCCGCGCATCAGGACATCATCGGAAAGCCGGATCCGGATCGCGGGATCTGACGAAAGATGAGGCTGCGGGTTATTCGTAACTGGAAGAAGAAGTGCCAGTGCGAGTGCGAGCATGCTTTCCTCCTGCGATGGGTGCATCTGACCTGATGAGTACGGTGGTTTGCCTCTCGGAAATCTCGAAGTGTCCTCCCTTACGACGCCTTGTCCCGGAGTTGAGCGGAAAAAGTGTTTCAGAGTAAGGAAAACCAGCCGTTTTCCCGCTGTGCTGCAAATGACATTCCGCGAAGGTCATCTTTCCATCTGATCTCTCAGCCAGTCGCCCACCAGAGTAAATGCGACCACCACCAGGACGAGCGCAAGACCCGGGGCCGCCGCGACCCAGGGTGCATTGACCAGGGTATCCCGGCCGGACGCGATCATGTTCCCCCATGAGGGTGTTGGCGGCTGGACCCCAAGCCCCAGGAAGGAGAGACCCGCTTCCAGCATGATCGTGTTTCCGATGCCCAGGGCTGTCGCGGCAATGACCGGCGTGAGTGCGTTGGGAAAAACATGGCGGAGCAGGACCCGTTTCCGATGCGAGCCGAGCGCATATGCGCTCTCCACAAAGGGGCGGGCAATGATACCACGGGTTTCACCGTAGACGAGCCGGGCAATGCTCATCCAGCCGGTAAGTCCCAGTACGAGAATGACAAGCGTCGCACTGGGCCGCCAGAGCGCGGTGAGCAGGAGCAGCAGCACCACCCGCGGAAGGGCCAGGGCGAAGTCGGTGAGCCCCATGAGCGCCGCACCGGTTCGGCGCTGCCAGACTCCGGCGACACTGCCCACCAGGAATCCGAGCACCACTGAAATGGCCATGCCCGCCAGGCCGACCGCGAGAGAAATGCGAGCGCCGTAGGCCAGCCGGGTCCACACATCCCGCCCGAACCGGTCCGTGCCGAGCAGATGAAATACCCCGGTGGGACCGGTGGCGAGTGGCGCAAGAAACCGGGTGGTGACGACATCGAGCGGAGCTGCCGGTTCCGCGGCCGTAAGAAGGGGCGCCAGGAGTGCTGTCAGCACAATCAGAGCGATGATGATGAGCCCGGAGACAGCGCGGCCATCACGTAGGAGGCTTCCTCGTAGAGAGCGCCGGGGAAGCGTGTCAGGCGCCATCGGATACCCGGAGACGAGGATCAACTCGCGAAGTCAGGACATCGGCCAGAAGGTTGCCGAGCACCACCAGGGCAGCACTCACCACGGTGGCGGCCATGACGACCGGGTAGTCTCGCGCGCGCACGGCTTCCACCAGGATTCTTCCCACCCCGGGCCAGGCAAATATGGCTTCCACAAACACGGTCCCCGAAAATACCGCCGGCAGGGACAGGCCAAGTAAGGTGACCACAGGTATCATCGCATTGCCCAGCACATGCCTGAACATGATGCGAGATGGCGCGAGGCCCCGTGCCCGGGCCACGGTGATGAACGGCGCCCGGCGTGCATCGAGCATGGCGCCGCGAACGTAGCGCGCGATGCCACCAGCTCCAATGAGCGTGAGCGTAAGGAGCGGAAGCGCCAGGTGCCGAAGGCGATCCGCCATCCGTTCCCACCCGGTGAGATAGTCCGCGTCGAGCCCGGCCGCCCCGAAGGAAGGAAGCACGCCAAGGTGATAGGTAAAGAACATCACGAGCATGAGCCCGAGCCAGTACCCCGGCATGGCGAACAATGTCACTGTTGTGATCGAGAGCGTCGTATCAAGCGCTCGGCTTCGAGTCCCCGCTTGAATCACTCCGATCAAAATTCCCAGCAGGTATGTTGCGGTGAGCGACAAAATCACCAGGCCGGCTGTCGCCGGCCACGCGTCAGCAAGCAGATTGAGGACTGGCCTTCCGGTCGCGATGCTGGTGCCCCAGTCGCCGGTGGCGAACCGGCCGATCCAGGCAACGTATTGAACGGGGAGGGGGCGGTCGAAGCCGAGCCGGTGTCGTTGCGTCTCGATCTGATCGGTGGTCGCCGCCGGTCCAAGCAGCTGTTCCACCGGATCGCCGGGAGCCAGCCGAAGAAGAAAAAAGGTGAGGGTGACCACCCCGATCACGATGGCGAGTCCCAAGAAGGCGCGACGGACCAGGCGTTGAAGCATGAAAGAATGTAGCTATGCCCGAGGAGGTTTGGCTGTTACCGTTCCTGAGACGATTTGAACGCGGTCGAGTGAGCGGCCGGCAGCGAGATCTTGTCCTTCAACAACCATCACATGCGCGCAGATTTCCCGGTTCTCCGTTGAAGTTACGATTCCTCCTCGGCTCCATCCTCATACTGTCATGCCAGCGTGGCGAGGTTCGCCGGGCTGGAACGGTTATGTTCGCTTCCGGGGCTGATCTTCAGAGTATCAATCCCCTCCTCACCGTGCATCCGCTGGCCCGCCAGGCGCAACGCTACCTTCTGCTCACGACTCTGGTCCGGTACGACTCAGCTCTGGTGATTACACCCTATCTCGCGCGATCCATGGACTGGTCCCCGGGAAATCGAGAGCTCACTTTTCATCTCTGCACAGCCGTGCGCTGGCACGATGGCCAGCCAACTACCTCGCGTGATGTCAAGTACACGCTCGATACGGCGCGTGATCCGGCCACCGGCTATCCCAGAAGAAGTGATCTCGACGAGGTCGATTCGATCGCTGTACTGGACGACTCGACGGTGGTGATCCGATTCAACACACCACAGGCTGCCATCCCGGACGTTCTCACCGATCTCGCGATTCTTCCAGCTCACCTGCTCGACACGGTGCCTTCTTCCGGATTGCGAAGCGCGTACTGGAACGAGCACCCTGTCGGCAATGGACCGTTTCGCTTTGTGGCCCACGAACCCAACCGCCGATGGGTCTTTGCCGCGAATCCGGATTTCCCGGCGGAGCTCGGTGGTCCTCCCGCGCTCCAGCGATTTGTGATAGCGGTCGTCGATGAACCGACCACCAAGCTTGCCGCGCTGGCTTCAGGCGAACTGGATTTCGCCGGGATCAACCCGGCACATGCTGAATTCGTGCGGAACAATCCTCGACTGGAAGTCGTCTCCTACCCCTTGCTGCTGACCTACGGCATTGTCTTCAACGCCCGCGTGGCTCCCTTCAACGACATCGCCATTCGGCGAGCGATCTCCCGGGCGCTCGACAGGCCGGAAATCGTGAACGGTTTTCTCTATGGATTTGGGACCGAAGCATATGGGCCCGTACCTCCCGGGATTCCAGGCGCAGTTTCTATCCCTCATGATGCTATCGCCCCCGACAGACCGCGAGAGCTGGCGAGTCGAAAGCTCGAGTTCGAGCTGCTCACGGTCGGGAGCGGAGAGGCGGCGCTTGAGCAGATGATCCAGTCGCAGCTGGGCCGGGCAGGTATCAAGGTGACCATCCGGCAGCTCGAGC
>JBDTQP010000202.1:0-5131 GCA_039932125.1 Gemmatimonadota bacterium | reverse complement strand
TCATCGAAGCGACCATGGGGACCACGGGGATCTCACTCGCGTTTGTCGGAGCGGCGAAGGGCTACAAGGTCGAGATCGTATTCTCCGATGCGTTCAGCCAGGAGAAGCGACGGATGATGCAGGCGTTCGGTGCCTCGGTGATGGACATTCCCAGCGATCGGAAGCAGATCACCCAAGCACTCGTCAAGGAGATGCTGCAGACGGCGGCGGTGATCAGCCAGCGGCCCGGTTACTGGTACTGCAACCAGCTCCACAATCGCGACGGGATCACCGGCTATCTGCCGCTCGGCGAGGAGTTGTGGCAGCAGACAAACGGTGAGATCAGCGCCTTTGTCCACTCGGTGAGCACCGGCCACTCGATCCACGGTGTCGCCCAGGCGCTCTGGGGCCATGATAAGAAGATTCAGATCATCGCGGTTGAGCCGATGGAGTCACCGGTGTTGTCCGGGGGCAAATCCGGTGCTCATAAAATTGAAGGCATCGGCATCGGGTTCGTACCCCCGCTCTGGCAGCCGGAGCTTGTAAACGAGATCTACGGGGTCAGCACGGAAGAAGCGAAAGCAATGGCCCGCCGGCTCGCGAGGGAGGAAGGCATCTTTGCCGGCACATCATCCGGCGCGAACATGGTGGCGGCACTCCGGGTGGCAGAAAAGCTGGGTTCGGCGGCCATGGTGGCGACGCTGATCGTGGACTCTGGACTGCGGTACGTGAGTACGGATCTGTATGAGAGTCAGTGATTAGTGGATAGTGGATGGTGGCTGGTGGATAGAGGGCAGGCTGTTAAAAATCGCGGGGTGTCATTCCGAGGGAGCAGAACGACCGAAGTATCTCAAGCTCGGGGTTCGCTGCTACGTCCCTGCGGCAACCGGATCTGCTGAGCTCCGGCGAAACCACCATGCATCATCGAAGAGACTTCCCCGGATGCGCATCCATTGCTTCCGCAGCGGTGAATTTCCCAGCAGGGTTCCCGTCTTTGTCCGCCGCGCCAGCTCCGCCAGGCTTCTCGTGTTCTGTCCCAGGGTCACCGCGATAGTGTTCGTGGTATCGACAGCGGCGAAACGTCCAAGGGTGACCAGTTGGTCGGCGACGGTGGCGCGGCTGTCTTCGGTGAGTGGACCGTCCTCGAAGAGCACGGCATCGATGGCGACGATCTGGGCCCGATAGATGTCGGGATTGAGGGAGGCACCCCGGAGGGGGCCGACCCGAGTGTGGCCTTTGCCGAAGCCCAGGAAGAGGGCGCCGAGGCCTCCGATGACGACGATCGTGACGACATTGGCAATGCGCATGCTGTGCGGGAATGCAGAAGCTGTACCAGCTACAGATAGGAGTGAGCGTTTCCAGGGTTGATGATAGGGAACTGCATGAGCGGTGAGCGGTTAGCGGTAAGCGGTGTAGAATAAAAACACTGGCGCTCAGCCCACCTTGAGGTTGAGATCCCTCGCTCTGCTCGGGATGACAACGGAGTTCACGAGGATTCCTCTTTGGATGTCCCGCTCACCGCTCACCGCTCACCGCTCACCGCTCTCACCCCTCACGGCTCTTCGCTCCCCGCTTACCGCTTCCAGAGTGCCGATTGCCGCTCGAAATCGCGACCCGTGAATCCCCCACGGGTTGGCAAAATCAGTCCCGCCCGACCATTATGCATGACCTGACGACCATAACCGGTTGGAACCCTCGCGGGCTCACGCCCGTCAGGGACCCGTCAGCTCCTGCTTAATGCCCTGCACAACGGGCCACGTTGCGTCGATTTCCCGGTGATCGGTTTCGCTTCCTTCTTGAGGATACCACTCGGATGCCCAGCTCACGCCTTCCCGCCGCCATTCTGGTCATGTCACTCCTGGCAGCTCCGACCCTGCTCGCGCAGGGGGCAAACTATGGCGCCGCCGTGGCCGCCAGCGCCCAGGAGGTCTTCGTCGCTGAGCCGCTGAACGATTACGCGCCAGGCGCCGTCTACCTCTATCAACCTGTGACCGCGGCGGACCGCTGGCGCCGAAGCTCGATCCTGAATGCTCCGTCGCCGGTGAATGGCGACCGCTTCGGCAGCTCGCTCGCCCTCGACGGCAATCGTCTCGTGGTGGGAGCCCCCGCTGCCGACAGCGGTCGAGGCGCAGCCTTCCTTTATGTTCGGGACAACGCCGGCGCGTGGCATTCCCGCGGCAAGCTGGTCGCCGAAGACGGTACCGCGAAGACTGGTCTTGGCGGCCGGGTTGCGCTGTCTGGTGATCTTGCGGCGGCAACTGCTTCCGGCGGCGACAGCGCCGCCGGGGTCGTGTATCTCTTCCGCCGCTCGGGAGACAACTGGACCCAGATCGGCCGGCTCTCCTCCTGGGAAGCCACCAAGGTAGACGCGTTCGGCAGTGCCATCGCCCTTCAGGGGGACCAGCTCTTCGTGGGTGCCAGCCAGGCCGACTCGTCGCGAGGCGAAGTCTTTGTGTTCCAGCCCGATTCCACCGGCAAATGGACCCAGGCAGCCAAGCTCAAACCGGCCCGCCTCGATGTTCGCGCGCGGGTGGGGAATTCGCTGGCGGTGTCGGGCAAGGAATTATTTGTGGGCGCCCCGGGTGCGATGCGCACCGGCGAGGTCTTCGTCTTCAAGGCGGATTCCACCGGTAACTGGACCGAATCCGAACGGTTGCTGCCGTTCAGCGGAGCCATTAACCAGTCCTTCGGATCCTCCATCGCTGTTGCCGGACGCGAAGTGTGGGTCGGCGCGCCGGGCCTGAGCCGGAACCTCGGCGGCGTATATCGCATGACTCGCGATTCCGCAGGAATGTGGACCGGTTCCACGGCTATGATGGCGCCTGGTGCCAAAATGGGTGATCGGCTCGGCTACGGCGGAGCCATCGCGCTCGCCGGACGGCACGCCGTGATCGTCGAAGGTTCCGCCGACTTCGGTGAAGGGAAAGCAGTGCTGCTCTCCAGGGGGACCACCGGCGCATTCACCGCTGACCTCACGGTTGTCGGAGAGTCCAAGGGTCTCAGTGCTATCAAGGGAAACCGGGTCGAGTGCACTCGGGGCAGTGCTAACATCTTCGGCTGCAACGCAACCGCGCTCATGTCCTTCATGCCGGTTCGTGACATCGGCGGCGCACGGGGAATCGAGATCAACGATATCTGGGGCTGGACTGATCCGGCCACCAGGCGGGAATATGCGCTGGTTGGCCGGCTCGACGGCACGTCGTTCGTCGACGTGACGGATCCGCTGAATCCCCGCTACCTGGGGAATCTGCCCAAGACCGAACGGGCGAATTCCGCCATCTGGCGCGACATCAAGGTGTACAAGCATTACGCATTCATCGTTTCGGATGGAGCCGGCGAGCACGGCATGCAGATTCTCGATCTGGACAAGCTGGGCAGGGTCCGTGGTGGCCCGGTGACTTTCACCGAAGATGCTCACTATGATCGCATTCACAGCGCTCATAACATCGTGATCGACACTCTGAGCGGCTATGCGTACGCCGTGGGAAGCAGCTCTGGTGGTGAGACCTGCGGCGGCGGATTGCACATGATCGACATCCGCGATCCGCTCCACCCGGCATTTGCGGGCTGCTTTGCTGATCCCACGACCGGACGTGCCGGCACCGGATACATCCACGATGCCCAGTGCACGATGTACCACGGGCCGGACCAGAAATACCAGGGCCGGGAGCTCTGTTTCAGCGCGGCCGAAACCGCGCTCAGCATTGCGGACGTGACCGACAAGTCCCATCCATCAGCCATCTCCCATACCGCGTACCCGAACGTTGGCTATGCCCACCAGGGCTGGCTCACCGCCGACCAGAAATACTTCTACATGGACGACGAGCTGGATGAACTGCAGGGAAAGGTCGAAGGCACTCGCACGCTCATCTGGGACGTCAGCAGCCTGACGGACCCGGTGCTGGCCGGGCAGTATGTCTCTCAGGACCACGCGATCGACCACAACCTGTATGTGGTGGGCGATTCGGTGTACCAGTCGAATTACCTGAGCGGGCTCCGGGTGCTTGACATCAGCAACCGGACCGCGCCCCGTGAAGTGGCCTACTTCGACACTGTGCCGGTGGGCGAGGATGTCGCCGAGTTCGGCGGATCCTGGAGCAACTATCCGTTCTTCACCAGCGGGACCATCATCGTTACCAGCATGAAAGAAGGACTCTTTCTGCTGAGGACGTCTCCCGCGGCATTGACCCCCTGACGGCCTAGGACAACGCATCATGTCGCGCAGATTGTTTCCGGCGCTGGGACTGATCCTGGCGCTGGCGGCCTGCGGGGGAGCCGCCACCGGCTCCTCCGCTACGGCCTCGACCGCAACAGTACCTCCCGTTGCCCGGCCCCGGGTCTATGTCGCCAACCAGGCGCCGGGGACCGTTTCAATTATCGATCCCCGGAACGATTCACTGATGGAGACGGTCAATCTCCAGCAGCTCGGCTTCTCCATCAAATCCAAGCCGCACGACATCGCCGTCGAGCCCGACGGCTCCTACTGGTATGTCACCCTGATCGGCGACAACCTCGTGGTCAAGCTGGACCGGGAAAATCACGTCGTGGCCAGAGTGACGATGGAAACCCCGGGACTGCTCGCGCTGGATCCGCGAAGTGACCTGCTCTACGTCACCCGCACGATGTCCGCGGTGAATCCGCCGGCCCGCGTGGGGTTGATTCATCGGTCCACCATGAGCATCGAAGAGGTGGACATCCTGATTCCCAGACCGCACGGCATGGCGGTCGATCCCCGTGGTCGATACGCCTATGCCAGCAGCATGAACGCCGAACAGATCGCCACCGTCGATGGCACCACGGGCCAGGTCACCCTGAGTCCCATGACCGGCGATTCCATGCGCATGATCGTGGACTTTGCCGTCTCTCCTGATGGCCGCCGACTAGTCGCAACCGACCAGATGTACAGCCAGGCGCTGGTGTTCGATGCCACCGACCCGTTGCGACTCAAAGAAATCGCCGTGATCCCGGTCGATACCTGGCCCTGGCACGTTGCCTACACTCCGGACGGCAACGAAGTCTGGTTTGGCGATCAAAAGGGAAATTCAGTCACCGTGCTCGATGCCCACACCTGGAAAGTGCTGAGTGTGATCAAGGGTCTCGGCCTGGCAGAGCCGCACGGGATTGCGATCTCCCCGGACGGCAAGATGGTCTA
>JBDTQP010000201.1:0-5149 GCA_039932125.1 Gemmatimonadota bacterium | reverse complement strand
ATTCAGGGCGAGCCGGCAGCCACACCGCTCTTTCCCCGCAACTCCATCGCCGAAGTCACGGCGCTTGAAAACGCATTCGATGTCGAGTGGGATGGTGCGTCGGGCTCCATTCTCGCGGCCCAGTCGCGGGGAGGATCCAATCGGACTGTTTTCAGTCCGTACCTGACGTTCAGTGGAAGCGGCCTGGGTGGAAAAGGGGCGGACAACCCGACCAGCCTTTCCGCTACATCCCTGCAGGGTGGAGCGGTACTCAGCGGATCGCTGATACGAGATACGGCTCAGTATGTTCTCGGCTTCAACTATGAATCGCTGGAGCAGCCGAGTGCCAACAACTGGGAACGGGACTCCGCGCAGTTCAATGGCGGACCAGTCTCCCTCAGGGAGACTCTTCCGATTGTCGCGGCGGACAGCTTCGGGAGCGCGATTGCAGGCTACGTGACGCCGCAGAATCGGACATTTCGCGGTGGAAACGGCTTTGGGCGGCTCGACTGGAGGCTTTCGCCCGTCCTGGGACTCTTCACCCGGTTCAATTTTGCCAAGTGGAGCGAGCAGAATCCCCAGCTCGGCGAGTTTCTTGTGTCCGGCGTCGGAACCCGGCTCGAGGCGCGCGATTTTTCCGCAGCGATGGGGATCATCTCGGCCTGGTCTCACACAGCCAACGAGTTCAAGCTCGGCATTCGGCTGGCGAAGCGTGACTGGTTGACTTCCGATGTTCCCACGACGTCCCTCGTCGCGGAAGGCGCCGCCTTCGGGATTGACCCGGTGACACCGGCCAATTTCGATCAGCGCGCCTTCGATCTTAACAATACGTTGCAATACTCCATGTCGCAGCACCATATCAAAGCGGGGATTGGTCTCAGCTTTCAGAAATGGAGCGAGAATTACGCATTTGCCCGGCGGGGTATTTACCAGTTCGGTGATCTCGACGAGTTTGCGAATGGCACGGGCGATTTCTTCCAGATCGTGGGCCCGTCTTCCTCAGATGTCTCCAGCCGTAACCTGGAGCTTTTCCTCCAGGATGTCTGGTCACTCAGCCCCAATTTCAAGCTGCAGCTCGGGATTCGCTATGAAAAGCAGTCGCTGCCCACTGGAAAGATCCAGCTCAACACGGACTGGGTAAGCGCTTCGGGGATCACGTATGCAACGAATCCGAGAGACGGCAATAACGTCGCCCCCCGGATTGGTTTCGTATACGACATGCAGAATCGTGGCGTCTGGGTTATCCGGGGTGGCGGAGGGCTGTATTACAGCCAGACGGATCTCGCGCTCTTTAGTGAGGCTGTCATGTTCGACGGAGCGGCCTTAGCGCGGCGAGGGCAGGGCACCTTTGCCACCTGGCCCAGCGTTCCGGACAGCGTCCTTGCGCCAGTGATTGGCCCGCGCCTCACGCTGCTCGATGATGGCTTACAGGATCCGCGGACAGCCAAGTGGAACCTTGGATTGAGCCATGCGCTCGCCGGGCGATTTACCGTTGAGGTCACCGGCACCTATAATCACACCGACTACATCCCCCGCCGCACCGATCTCAATCTGCTGTCCTCTCCGGCCGCCACCACCCAGGAAGGGCGGCCGATCTTCGGCACGCTGGTGCAGCAGGGCGGCATGCTGTCAGCGGCGCCCGGATCGAACCGCCGGTTCAACGGATTCGATCTGGTGAGCGGTGTCGCCTCGACCGGCTTCTCTGATTACTACGGAGTGACTCTCGCGGTTGAGCGCCGGGCGGACTTGGGTTTCGGTTTCAGAGCGGCCTACACCTACTCCCGGACGAACGACAACTGGAGCCTCGATCGCACCGGCGATCCAGCCGATCAACTTTCGCCTTTTCCCCAGGACCCGGCCTCGTCGGAATGGCTGGATGGGCGTTCCGACCTGGATGTTCCCCACCGTCTGGTGTTCCTGGCCGAGTACGCATTCCCCGGAAAACTGGGCGTCGAAGTGGCGGCTCGCCTTCGCTATCGCTCGGGGCTGCCCTTTACTCCGGGATTCCGACCAGGGGTTGATCCCAATGGAGATGGCTCGGGTCAGAATGATCCTGCATTCATCGACATTTCCGTCGCCGGAGCCCAGGCAATCATCGATGGCAACGGCTGTCTCGACTCACAGGTCGGCGCGTTCGCCGAGCGCAACAGCTGCCGGCAGAAGGCGGTGAAGGCGCTCGATCTTCACGTGGCACTTCGTCTCCCGGTGCAGTTCCGGGGGAGTGCGCTGCGCCTGCTGGTTGATGGCTTCAACCTGGTTTCTACCGAGACCGGCATTGTGGATCGTGCCGTATTCCTGGTAGATCCGTCGCAGAGTATCACCACAACTGGCTCGGGCACGGTCACCATTCCCTACATTGCAAACCCGGGATTTGGCGGTCTGCTCTCCCGTCGAGGAGAGCCCCGCATCGTCCGCCTGGGGCTCAAGGTGGATTACTAATGGCAAACATCAAGGCACGTCTCAGGCTCGGAACTTTACTCCTCATTGGCCTGCTGGGATGCTCCAACGCTGGTGAGGACCTCGGATTCTCCCCTTCCGGCTCAGGGACCGTGCTGGTGCTGGTCTACTTCGACCGGGACGGATCGCTCGATATCACCCAGCCCGATACAGCGTTCGCGGGCATTCGAGTGGGCCTGGTAGTAAGCGGGACCACCGACACTACGCTCACGGCCACCACCGATTCTGTCGGCAATGTCCGGTTCACCGGCGTTCCGTTTGGGAATTACCAGTTTGTCGTGGACTCCAACAGCCTCGGCGACTCACTGGAGGTCCAGGCGATCGATGTGCCTTCCCTTATGCTCCGGGCGAACGCAGCGCAACAGACGGTCATCGGACGCGTGGGTTTTCCCGTGGCAACGGTAGCGGGAGCGCGCGTGCTGGCATCGGGTACCCGGGTCATTGTGACGGGGCAGATTCTTTCCGGTGTTGATGTCTTCGGCGATTCGACCGCTCACCTGGCGGATGCAGGCGTTGCCATCCGGTTGACCAACGCCATCGATCTCGGGCCGCCCTCGGCGCCGGGGGACAGCGCGCGCGTGCTGGCGACCGTTTCCGCTCGAAGCGGGCAGCCGGTTCTCGATTCGGCGAGAGTTTTCGTCTATCGGCTGGGACAGATCTCGGCGCCGGTCAGTCTTACAACTCTCCTGGCCAGCAATGCGGATACGGCTCGGCAGGACGCGAACCTGGTGCAGCTTACTGACGCGATCATCACGGATACGCTGACTGTCGGCACGGACTACCACGTCACCGTCGATGATGGCACCGGCCCGCTCATCATCGAGCTTGACGGCGATATCGTTTTTCCGAAGGGCCAGTACATAATCGGCAAAAAAGTAAATGGCCGCGGGGTGCTGGTTCCGGCAGGAAACGGGTCCTGGCTGTTCAAGCCAAGGGTGCCCAACGACGTGACCATAACCTGAGTAGTGCCGTATTTCCGGTACCGCGAAGCAGTTACCATCCGTCTGAAAGCACGTTACTGTTTCGGCCGATGAAAATTTTCTTCCCAACCGTTCAATGGGGTGCGCCGTCATGACTGCTGCAGCTGCGGAGTCGGATCGACCAGGCCTGCTCCAGCCTTTCGATATCCTGGGGCTGGTGGGAATCCTCTTCCTGGTGGTTGGATCAGCTGAGCTGGCGACCCAGCTTTTTCCCATGGCACTGGGAAGCCCGGAGTGGGAGTTCGGCACCTTCAGCAGCATGCTGGACAGCCTCCCGCTTTTCACCATGGGCCTCGGTTTCCTGAGTGTCTACGGGGTGGCGGGCTCGCGCCCGGCGCTTGCGAGGACGTGCGGGGCATTGTTCATACTGATGGCGCTCTTCATCCTGGCCGGCGCCTTCCTCTATGCGACGAATGTACCTCAGGCGCTCCGGGTCAACCCTCGTTCTACCATCCAGACGGGGATCAAAAAGGCAATTACAAAGGCTGCGCTCCAGTCCACCATCTATCCCATCGCATTCTTATGGGCTGGTTTTTTCACCCTGCGGAACAGCAGCCGGTCCCGCCGGTAAAAGGTCACAGTAAAAAGGTGATGTCATCGTTTCTCGTTGTGAGACAACGGTTTATGGTGCGGTATCGCTACAACAACCCGGCTTTCCGAGCGGTGAGCGACTGAAAATTGACGTGTACAAGTTCTATACTGACAACATCTTACGCTGTCGACTTATTCATCAACCAATTGGCCCGAGACCTGCTATGACCCTATGCGAGGCCGCAGTACCAGGTGAGGTGTCGAAGTGACCGCCCCCAGAATTCTGGTTCGGGAAGAAGCAAAGACCCGGGCACGCGGGGCGGAACCAATGCCAGAACTGGGTTGGTATCTGCTGGGAGGATTAGGACTGGTCTTCGCGATTATCGGAGGGATGGATATCCTCCTCGCGTGGTACCCCGCAGACTTCGGCAACATGGAATGGAAATTCGCGACGGTCACCACGACGCTCAACAGTTTTCCGCTTCTCTCCCTCGGTCTCATCCTGCTGACGGCATCTGGCCTGGCTCGAGGGCGTCGGTGGATGGTTGGGACGATGGCAATCATTCTTTTCGTCGTCATTGCTCTGATCGTGTTCTGCGGGGTGATCTACCTGCCCCAGGTATCGAAGGCGATGGGCACGGTAACCGATCCAACGATCAAGACCGGGCTCAAGCGGGCCGTAACGAAGACGACGATTCAGCTGGCGCTGTACCCGTTGATTCTACTTTGGATAGCTCTCAAGTCGTTGAAACAGTGGCGCAGCACATAATATCGTAATTCAGCACCATACCCGGAGAGGGAGTAAATCTATGAACAAGCTCGGAGCAGTCCTGACATTGGTCGGTGGTCTGGCCGTTGCCAGCGCCAGTCCGGCTATGGCAGATGGGTTTCAGTCCTACCGCTTCTGCGGTGGCGACACATTCCAGACCTGCGCGGCCGTGCAGATCACCGTTGTAGGAAACAACGTCACCATGCGTGTGTGGAACCTTTCCCAGAATCTTCCGGGAACCTATGGCCAGGGCGCCGGCAGTAACGGCGGCTCGGCCATCAATGGTATCGGGTTCTTCAACGTCCCCGCGGGGGTCCAGGTCGTGACCAGTTCACTGAGCGTCTCCGGGCCAGTTCGCCCCGGCGATGATCCGACCCAGGCGGCCAGCGGCTGGAATCTCAAGAATTTCGGCAGCGTGGCCTTCGCGGTAGAC
>JBDTQP010000200.1:0-5158 GCA_039932125.1 Gemmatimonadota bacterium | reverse complement strand
ACCACGGCGATTCCACTCAGCGCCATTCCCATCCGCAGGCTTTGCCTGGCAATCCGGAGTGTTCGCCGGCTAATCGTGAGGGCATCGAGCAGACTGGCCGGATTGTCCGCCAGCAGTACGACATCCGCCGCCTCCGCAGAGATACCACCACCCCCCGCCGCCAGCGCCACACCCACATGAGCGGTGCTGAGTGCGGGCGCGTCGTTGGTTCCATCTCCCATCATCACGACGGTTTCACCCGCATCCATGAGATCCCGGACGAGTCGGGATTTGTCCTCGGGCAACAGGCTCCCTCGCGCTTCCGTAATGCCTGCGCTTGCCGCCATGGCGGCGACATTGTCGCTGCTATCCCCGGACAGGAGCAATACGCGGTGGACGCCGAGCCCGCGGAGGCGTGCGATGAATCCGGCTACGCCGGGTCGCAGCGCATCGGCGTACTCGATGATAGCCGCAGCCTTGCCATCGATCGCGACATAGGCCTGGAGCCCATCGCCGTCGTGGGATGCGAAGGATTCCCGGGTGCCAGGATAGCGCCCGACAATGAACGAGCGCCCGCCGACGGCCACTTCATGATTTCCAATCCGGCCCCAGACTCCCTGCCCCGGTGCTTCCTCGACCTGCAGCGTTGCGGGTGGCACGATTCCTCGTGATACTGTCTCTTCAACCAGGGTGCGGGCCATCAGGTGACTGGATCCCTCTTCCACTCCACTGGCCAGTCGCAGCACTTCGGATTCCTCGAATCCATCCAGCGCGACGACTCGGCTCACGCGAGGCCGGCCGATGGTAATGGTTCCGGTCTTATCGAGAACGACCGCCGTAACGGCGCCGAGTTGTTCCAGGGCGTTGCCGGTGCGAAAGATCACCATGCGGCGTGCCGCCTGGTTGATGCCTCCGATGATGGCGATCGGTGTTGCGAGGATGAGCGGGCAGGGAGTCGCCACGACCAGCACGGCTAATACACGGTTCCAGTCGCGCGAAAGCGCAAGGGTTACAGCGCAGACCAGGATGGTCGCCGGGGTGAACCAGATCGCGTACCGATCGGCCATACGCTGGAACGGCGACTTGCTTGCCTGGGCGGTGCGCACGAGCTCTACGATCCGGGCGTACTGGCTTTGGCTGGCCAGGTTCCGGGCCCGAATCGTGAGCGGGCTCGCACCATTCACGCTTCCGCTCATCAGTGAAGTGCCCGCGCTGGCGTCGACGGGAACAGGCTCGCCGGTGAGCCGGCTGGCATCGATGGATGAGCGCCCCTCGATCACTACCGCGTCGCAGGGAATCAGCTCGCCCGGGCGAACCAGCAGCACGTCGCCGACGGCGACCTGGTCAACCGGAATGTCCGTGGTCACGCCATCGGCCACCCGGTGTGCGGTTCTCGGCGCGGTGGCCTCGAGCTCGCGGACCGCAAGTGACGCTCGTCCTTCGGCATAGCGCTCGAGCGCTTCCCCGCCGGTCTGCATCAGTGCGACGATCAGTCCCGGAACCGGGCTCAGCAGAATGATGGAGGCGAGAATGGCGAGAGACGCAACGACATCCGCGGCAAAGCGGCGAGCCAGAAGCCCGCGTGTCGTCTTCCAGATAATGGGAACGCCCGTGAGCAGGAGCCCGGCGAACCACGTTCGCTCAGCCCAGGCGGTGAGCCCACCCGTATACAGAATGAATCCGGCGGCAAGAAACGCGAACGCAGTGCTGGGAGCCAGTGCTGCCCGCACCCGGGGAGACATCAGGACTGCTTCTGGCTAACCCCCCCGGATGACGCCGATGGGTCCTCTCGCAGCATGAACCCGACGCCCCGAATCGTGGAGATGAGATTCTTTCCCGCCGCCTTCGCGAGTTTCCGGCGGAGATTGCCGACGTGCACATCCACCACGTTGCTCTCCGGGTCGAAGTGCATGTCCCACACCTTCTCCAGCAGCGTGGTTCTCCGCACCAGCTGGTCGGGGTGCAGCAGGAAGAACTCGAGCAGCTGGAATTCCTTCGGGGTAAGATCGAGCTGAACGTCGGCGGCGTGACAGGTGTGACGCAGCCGGTCAAGCGTGACGGGACCGAACTGCAGCACCTCGATCCGCTCGGCTCCTCCCCGGCGGTGCAAGGCGCGAATTCGGGCGAGGAGCTCGTCGAACTTGAAGGGCTTGGCGAGGTAATCGTCGGCACCGGCATCGAGGCCACGTACGACGTCCTCCGTGCTGTCTCGCGACGTGAGCATCATGATCGGCGTGTTCCGCCCTTCACGGCGGAGCTCGGCGGCAACCTGAAAACCATTCTTCCGCGGAAGAATGACGTCGAGGAGAATGACATCATAGTCGTACACATGGGCCAGCATGGTGGCCTCGTCGCCATCGGGCGCGACATCGACGACGTATCCCTCTTCCTTGAGTCCCTGTTCGATGAAGCCGGCGACTTTCCGGTCATCTTCCACGACGAGTATTTTCATGATCCAACCTTAAATGGACCTTCCTGAAGGTGGCCTCAAGGGGTCGTGAAGATATCTTCACGAATGGACCGTGCCCCCCTTGAGATCCGGAGTAATTGGCAGCTCCAGCACGAAACACCCACCCTCGTTTTCCCGCCGGAGTGCCCGGAGCTCTCCCCCCAGCAGGCGTGCCAGCCGACGAGACAGGGGAAGGCCCAGTCCGGTGCCGCGTCCTTCCTCACCGGCATTTGTCACGTAGACGTCGAAGACCCGCTCGAGCTGGTCTGCCTCAATGCCGGGGCCCTGGTCGATCACGTAAATCATGACGCAAGCAGCCTCGGCTCGTACCTCGACCCGGACGTGGGTGCCTGCGGGAGAGTGACGAACCGCATTACCCAGCAGGTTGGTCAGGATCTGCTCGACCCGGTGAGGATCAGTCTGGATCGGTGGGAGCGCGGCATCCGGAGCAGCCGCCAGGGTGATGTGCATGGATTCCGCGAGCGGCATGGTCCGGCTGATCGCCCGCTGCACCATGGCCGCGGGTTCGACGGGTGAGACGACAGGGTGGAGCCGGTCTTCATCGAGGCGACTCAGGTCCAGCAAGTCGCTGATGAGCGCGATCGCCTGTCCCGCCGAGTCGAGGACCTCGTAGGCCGCGCGGGGAACGGTGCTCGGGTCCTTCTTCCTCACCAGCATTTCCGCCCACCCGTAAGTCGCCGCAAGCGCATTTCTCAATTCATGGTTCACCATGGCAAAGAATCGCTCCCGCGAGCGATGCAGCCCCTGTACTTCCTCGAGCAGTCGGGCGCTCTCTTCATGCAGCTTGGCATTGTCGACCGCAGCGGCAGCCTGCGCGGCAAGGAGCACGACCAGCTCCGCGTCTTCATCCGTAAAATTCTCGCCGGCAATTTTTTCGGTGAGGTAGATGTTCCCGAACACGCCGCGCCGGCCAACGATCGGCGCTCCAAGAAATGACTTCATCGGTGGGTGATGCGGCGGAAATCCGAACGAATCAGCGTGGTGTGCTATGTCGGGTAAACGAAGCGCTCGCGGTTCCCGGATCAGCACGCCGAGGATGCCGTGCCCCTTGGGCAGGTCCCCGATCTGCCGGCGCAGGTCTTCGTCGACGCCTGAGGTGTAGAAGGATTGGAGCCCGGTCCCCACCGAGTCCAGGACCCCGATCGCCGCATAGCGGGCACCGAGCAGCCGGGCGCTGTGATCGGCCAGCCGCTGGAGAACACCATCGAGCGACATCTCGGACGTAAGCAGCAGGCCGACCTCGACCAGGGTCTTGAGACGATCCTCGGAGATCGCAGGGGTTCTTGCATCAGTCATGAGTAGCTTGCTCAGAGAGAAACTTACGCCCGCCTTCATCATCTCTTCAGGTTCTTTCCATTAGCCTGTGGAAAGCTCGGGAGAAATATGCGGATGGATCACATTGTGGCGGCCGTTGATTATAGCGAATCCAGTTACGAAGCCGCGAGAGCGGCAGCCCAACTTTCCCTCAGGATGGGCGCGGACCTGACACTCCTTTCGGTCCTGCCCGACGGCCATCCCACAGTACCTGGACTGATGGAATCATCTCCGTCGCTGGGGATGCAGGAGCGGCTCCACTCGACCATTGTGACGGAATTTCCGAAGCTTCACTTCAAAATGGCGATGGCCTGCGGACTCCCCCCCATCGAAATCGGGCGCTTCGCTGAAAGCCGGCAGGCAGACCTCGTAGTCCTCGGAAGAAAGTCGCGTTCCCGTGCGGACCGTCTCTTCCTGGGAGACACCGCAGACGCGGTCCTCCGCCGGAGTCGTATCCCGTGTATGCTGGTTCCCGTGGGACGCACCGGGGTCTCCCATGTGCTTGCCTCGCTGGATGGTACCGACCGTGGATTCATGGTGTTCGAATATGCGGCTGAGCTCGCCAGCCACGCCTTGATGACGCTGAACGCACTCACGGTTGATCCCATCTGGCCTGGTGAAACGGTGAGTCTCGGCGGAGACGTGAAAAGTGGCCGGGCCGAGCGGCTTTCCGAGAGGATCCAGCAGCGCGTACCCCACGGGCGGAGGGGCCTGGGTGTGGCAGCCTGCGGGACCGATCTACTTCAGGTCCGGCGGGGCGACACCGTGACAGAAATCGCCGCCGCAATCACCGAGCTCAATGCGGATATCCTCGTGATTGGTTTTCATCGCGGCGGACCCGCGATGATGGTGAATGGAGAGAGTGTCAGCCGCCAGCTCCTCCACGTGGTGCCTTCGATTGTAATTACGGTGCCGTTGTGACCTCGAAGTGTGCTTGCCCTCAATTATGCGCTGCCCCGTTCTCCGCTAGAAAATAGTCATTGCCGATCCCCCTGATTTTCAGGGAGTAGTCAATTCACCGCGAAAGCACGAAAGCACGAAAGCACGAAAGAGCGAAAACGCGAAAAAGATCTGTTCAGACCGAGACCGCCGGGGATGGGAAACCTCTCTCATGGTCGTTTAGCTCGGTTGTTTATTGTTCTTGAATTATCTGTTGTTGCTTTTATGCCTTGAATGCGGTTGGCTCTTTCGCCTTATCGCTCAATTCGGTTTTCGTGGTGAAATGACGCTACTCTGATACCAGTTCATTGCTGGCTCGGACGCGCGCGGCTGTTCGGGTAGAGGTATTGTCTTATGCTGCCCCGCTTACGCTTACCGCTTACCGCTTACCGCTTACCGCTTCCCGCTATATAGTATGACAAGCATCGAGCCGACCCGTCATCCCAAGGACCCCCG
>JBDTQP010000199.1:0-5167 GCA_039932125.1 Gemmatimonadota bacterium | reverse complement strand
TGGTGGCTCAGCTGGGAGGGTGACAGCCTGCTTCTCGCCGGCCGACCCCATCCGCTGGGGCTCGTCATGGAGGTGCGCGGTATGGGGTGGAACGGGCCCGGTGCAAACGAGGACATCCTGTATTTTCTGGTGACCTACTACAACATCACCTCTTCCATCCAGGCGGACTACGCGAATGCTCCGGCTGCCCTTCAGCCCATACTACTCCGGCAAGCTCAGGAATTCCGACAGAAAAGCGAGGCGCGTTTTGGCGTGTCCTTGCCGGCCGGAGGTTACACCATCAGCTCGATGTATGCAGGCATGTTTGCCGATCCCGATATCCCGGATGCCAGCAGCAATTACGCATCGGTGAACCTGCCCTTGTCGACCTCCCTGGCCTGGCAGAATAAATTCCAGAAGTTGTTCTATTTTGACGCGGCCCCGGAGATCTTCTCGCCGCCGTTTTTCACGGGTCCGGGATTGGCGGGTATCAAATTTCTCAACGCTCCAAACCAGGCAGCGGGCGCAAACGCGCTGGCCAGCTTTTCCGATATTACCGGAAGTTCCGGCACATTAGAGCCTCCCGTAAACGTCGCCCAGCTATACCGGTACTTTAATCTGACGCCGGATCCTCTACAGGGAGATCAGACTTGCGCGTCCCCGGGAACTCGCATCTGCTCTGTTATCCAGACCGCCCTCGACATACGGCAGTTTCAGGCTACCGGCCCCTTCATCCTGAAAGCGGGGGAATCGGCGACCAGCGCACTTGCGTACCTCTTCGCCGCGCCATATCGAACCGGAGGAATCAGCAGCTGCCCGGCCTGCGATATCAAGCCGGGTTCATTCGCAATCATCAGCGGCCTGAGCAATCCGTCTGTGGTGTCAGGCGGGGTCAATCCCATTGACTCCATCGCCGGGTTTCTCGGTGCAAGCGATCTGAGTGGCGATGGCATTCTCCAGGGCGATGAGTTTCTGGCCGCACCACGAACGTTCTATGCCAAGGCGCAGATAGCGCAGGCGATGTTCGACAACCATTTCCTGGTGCCCTCGGCCCCGACCGCACCCGATTTCTTCCTGATTCCTGGCGACGGGCAGGTGACTGTCTTGTGGCGTCCATCGGCGACGGAACAAACCGGCGACGCCTATTTCACGATCGCGCACAATGCCCAGGTCGTGAATGCCACTGGGACGCTGGTCCCGAATCCACTCTACGATCCCAACTTCCGCCAGTTCGATGTCGAAGGCTATCGGATCTACCGTGGTCGGGTGAACGCTGGGTCCAGCTTGACCCTGCTCGCGCAATTCGACTATGCCGGCACGGTGATCTCCGACTACCAGGCGCAAGTCAACCCGAATCGCTTTTGTGCTCCGGAGGCAGGAGTCACGTCGCAGTGCGACATCACGTATGACCCGGTTTTCCCGGGACAGGCTCGCACGGCCCACGTGGATGTGCCCCTCGTCGGTCGAATCACCCAGGTGCAGTTGGGTGATCGCATTGTGCTGCCGGATGGTTCAGGTCTCGAGCTTCGCACTGACACGCTCGCGACGGATCTCAACGATACCGGTGTCCCGTTCACGTACATCGACAAGACCGTGCGCAATAACTTCCGCTATTTCTACAGTGTCGTGGCGTTTGATGTGAACTCTCGACAATCCGGCCCCTCGTCCTTCGAGTCTGTTCGCGTCCTCAAGACCGTCAGCCCCGTTCGGCCGGCTTCGAACTTCGACAACGCTGCCGGGACCAGGCGGGTCGAGCTTTTTGGACGGGGAACGGTGCTGGATTCCGCGACGCCTTTCCCATCCATTGACCCGGTGAGCGGGCGGTTCAGTGGCCCATTCCCGCCGGCCACTCAACGAGCATCGTTGTTCGGATGGTCATTGAATTTCAGTGTCTTTCTGGCAAATACCCTGACCGGCTCGGGCAGTATTTCCGTGAGGCTCGACAGCATTCAGCTTGGCTCGCCCTACGACAACCTGCCGCATCGGTACTGGTGGACGGCCACCTCATCGAGCTCAGCAACGCGAACCGTCTTTTCAGTACCAGTGATGCAGACACAGGAATTTGGATTTAGCGCCGGCTCCACGGCGTTCACGGCGGTGGAGATCGATCCGGCGCTTGCGGCCAGGTTTGGTGGCGGGCCCGGCTTCGGGCTGCAAGGCCGGCTGGAGTTGGCACTTCCGGGGCCGGACTACGAGACACTGTACGGTCGTGGTTGCGTCAACCGGCGGGTCGGTTTCGACGGTTCATCGGCAGGTTGCGCCTACAATGGCTCGCGCTGGTTCGACGGTCCCTCACCAGCGAACAACGAAACCTTTGCCGATCCCAACCAGGGCAATCCCGCGAACACGGGTTCACCTGGTTCCATCAACCCGGTTGGTTTTACCAATGCTGGCCATTTAACCGGGGTGGTTTCGATTCTCAATACGATGGCGTACGAAACCGCAATTGGCTCTGAATACCGGAATGTGGAAGGCATCAAGGCAGGGGCCCACCGTGCCGCGGACTTCAATGTCTACTGGGGCTCAGCCGGCAAGATCGATTCAGTGATTGATGTAACCCACAACGTCGTGGTGCCATTTGACTCGACAATGGGGGGCACCTGGGGGATTCTGAACCAGAATGATGCACAGCCATTCACCGGTTCCCGCGACGCCCGAACGGAGCTCAGCAATACCGACATGGGTTGCGTCGAGCCTTTGCGCTCATATGTGACGGTGATCTCGTGTGGCCCTTCAGGACCACTCTACAGACTGAGCCAGACCGCCGTTCCAGGGTCCGTCGTCATCTTCGGCCAGAGCACCGCTGCCTCCCAGACCGACCCGCCCGCCGCCAACACCGGGTTCATACTTTACCTGGCCGGCGATTGGTTCACCTTTGAATTGCAGGGCGGCGTGTTACCGCCATCCGGTCGAGTCTGGACGCTGCGGCAGTATGTGGGGGCAATCCAGGGAGGTACTGGTGCGGCAGGCTCCCTGGGTGCGTACAGCTACACGCTCCCGGAAGCCGTTCTCCCACTCACCTCTGTCGGCGTTGAAGCGCGGCTGAGCTACGATGTCGTGAACCAGGTGAACGCGCCCACCAACCACGATTTGAGCGCCGTCCACACTGTGCCCGATCCCTACTATCTCACCAACAGCTTCGAAGGTGAGGCCGGCTCCCAGGTGATCAAATTCGTGAATCTCCCGGTCGACGCGGTCATCCGGATCTATTCATCCAGTGGTGTCCTCGTCAAACTCCTCGAACACCATTCCCCGACCTTCGGCGGAGCGGAGGATTGGGACGTCCGCAACAGGACAGGCCGTCGCGTCTCAAGCGGCGTGTATTTCTACCACATCGAGGCCGGCAATGCTCGCAGAGCCGGCCGCTTCACTATCGTGAATGATCGTCCCGGGTTTTAGATATTGCGTGATGAGAACAATGCCCCTCTCCCTGCAGTAGAGAGTGATAGTGGAAGTCAAAAAGAACCCCTCTCCACCCAGTGGAGAGGGGCAGGGGTGAGGCAAAAATCCCTCTCCATGTAATGGAGAGGGGCAGGGGTGAGGCGAATCAGGGGCAGGCGTGAGACACCGGCAGGGGTGAGGCTACCTCCGCTGCTCCGCAAGATTCGCCAGCTCGAACTCCTTCATGAAAGCCACAAGAGCGTCCACCGATTCCTGGGAACAGGCGTTATAGATACTGGCCCGCATCCCCCCCGCCGAGCGGTGTCCCTTGAGGCCTTCCATACCTTTTTTCGTTGCCTCGCTGATGAACTTCGCCTCCAGCTCGTCGCTGGGCCCGCGGAAGCACACGTTCATCTGCGACCGGCTGTTGCGATCGACCGTCGTGCGGAAGAACTCGCTCTGATCGAGGAACTGATACAACGTGTCGGCCTTGGCTGTGTTACGCTCCGCCATCGCCTGCAGTCCGCCCTGGTTCCTGATCCACTTGAACACCTCGCCCATGATATAAATGCCCATCGTGGGAGGTGTGTTATATAGGGAGCGTTCCTTCGCATGGGTACGATACTGCAGCATCGTCGGCAGCGTCTTCGGCGCGATGTCCACCAGATCTTTCCGGATGATCACCAGGACAACGCCAGACGGGCCCAGGTTCTTCTGCGCACCAGCGTAGATCAGCCCATACCGAGAGACATCAATGGGACGGCTGTAGATGTCGCTGGAAGCATCACAGATGACAGGAATGCCGGCCGGCGTTGTTGGCTCGGTCTTCCACTGCGTTCCGTAGATGGTGTTGTTGCTGGTAAAGTGGATGTATGACGGTTTCTCGGAAAATTGGATTTCATCCGCGCGAGGCACCCGGGCGAAGCCTTCTCCTTCGGTCGAACCGGCAACGTGCACCGTGCCGAGAAGCTGGGCCTCCTTGATGGCCTTCTGCGACCAGACACCGGTGTTGATGTAGTCTGCCGTGGCATCCCGGCCGAGCAGATTCATCGGCACCATCGAGAACTGAAGCGATGCGCCGCCCTGCAGAAAAAGCACCTCGTATGCATCTGAGATCCCGGCCAGTTCACGGCAGTTCTGCTCAGCCTCGACGATCACTTTATCGAATAGTTTGCCCCGGTGGCTGTGCTCCATGATCCCCATGCCGCTGCCGCCGATATTCCAGATATCCTGCTGGGCCTGCGTGAGAACCGGCTCGGGGAGAACCCCAGGCCCGGCTCCGAAATTATGAATCCGATCGCTCATGATCCCCGTCCGTTCAGTCCGCTCAGCTCGACACTGATGATGTGAGGGTTCCCGCTTCGAATCGCATCGAGGTCACCATTGCCGGGCTCATTGTCGAGGTGAATCCTGGCGAGTGACGCAACCGCACCATGGTAACTGATATTTTCGACTTCTTCCACATTAATGGATCGCTCGGCCAGAACCCGAAAGACATGGGCGAGCACTCCGGGACGATTCTGATGCCGGACAGCCAGGACATAAGTCGCTGAGCTCTTGGCCAGGCGGTTGACGCAGTTGGGCACCTCGCCGCTCCGGAGGAATTCCGTGACGATACGGACAACCTCGTGCGCGATCGCCACCTGCGCCTGCTCAGTCGACGCGCCTACGTGATGAGTACCATACACACCCGGCTCCCGCACAATCTCGCTGCCGAACTCACCACTGCTCCCCGCCGGCTCCTGCTCAAAGACATCGAGCCCGGCGCGAATGCCCTTGTCCCTGATCGCGGCGGCCAGTGCGGTCT
>JBDTQP010000198.1:0-5251 GCA_039932125.1 Gemmatimonadota bacterium | reverse complement strand
GCGGTCGACATGAAACCGCCGCCGGCCCACTTGTAACTGTTGTCGACGTATGGCGCATTCAACATCGTGTGGAGCGAATCGGCCCAGGTATAGAATCGTGCCCGGAAGGGAATGATGCTGTCCGCGAATTCGGGCCGCGTGTGGGTGAGACCAGCGGGCATGAACACCGTCTTTCGCATAACGTCGAGGAAGGGCTCTCCGCTGGCGTTTTCAATGACGGCTGAGATGAGGTTCCAGCCATACGAGGAGTAGGAATATCGGGTCCCCGGCTCGAACAGGAGCGAGTCGTCTTTGAAAATGCTGAGCGCATCAAGCACCGAGTTGTAATGCTGTTGAATCCAGAATTCGCGACCGTTGTAGTGCCGGATTCCTCCCAGGTGTCCGGCGAGCTGGCGCACGGTCACCGGGTATTTTTTGGGGGGGAAGGAAGGGACGTAGCGCTGCACCTCCGCGTCGAGGTCGACCTTTCCCTGGTCAATGAGGACACCCAGGGCAGCGGACGTCAGTGCTTTGGAAACGCTCCCGATTCGAAACATGGTCTGTGGCGTCGCCCTGACCTGCTGCTCGATGTCGGCGTAGCCGAAGGCCTCACTCCAGATTACCCGTCCATTGCGAATAACGCAGACGCTGGCCCCGGGCGAACCGAGTGCCCGCATGGTATCGACGATCATGCGGCGAGCCAGTGCGATTGCTGGTCGATCGGCCGTCGAGACGACCGGAGGCCGGGCGGGAGCAGCAACCTGCGCCTGGAGGGAATGACCACCGATGAGAAGAGCGATCATCAGGCCGATATGCTTAGCGTTCACGAGTTCTCCTGGGTTAGCGCGAGAAGTGAAGGGGTGAGGCCTGTCACTTCGCTATGCAGCAAGGGGAGATAATATGGGTATTCATCTGGCGGCCCACGGCCGCTCACAGTGATCTTTTGCCGGGAGCCTCACATGCTGAGATGGGCGCTAATCTTTCTGGTCATCGCGATTGTCGCGGCAGTTTTCGGCTTCGGCGGCATCGCCGCGGCATCTGCCGGCATCGCCAAGACACTGTTCTACATCGCACTGGTCATCTTTCTGGTCATGCTGGTCATGGGGCTTGTCGCCGGCAAAAAGGTTCTCTAGCTGCCGAACATCCCATAACGAGGCGAGCGTAATGCTCGCCTCGTTTATTGTTGTCCAGCCGCCCCCTGCCCGCGATCGTAGGGAATGATATGCTGCCACTCGCTCGCATCGGACCGGGCGACGACGGCGACCACCGGATCGGTGGAACTCATGTTGAAGACCTCGTGCGGAACGCCGGGCTCGATGAAGATAAAGTCACCCGCCATATTCTCGACGATCTGCCTGCATCCGTCCCCGTACTCGTGCCGGACCCGCCCCTCGATGATATAAAGCATCACCTCGAAGTCCACGTGTATATGGGCGTATGCGACTCCTCCCGGCGGAATCGTCGCTACGTTCATCGAGAGCCGCTGGGCGGGAACGTTCCTGGCCGAGAGCCCGGCCTTGTAGTGGATTCCGTTCCAGTCGCGGCAGTTGCCGCTGTTGCGAACGGTGAAGATGCCATCGTGGCCATCGGCGAGGGGCAATTGCTCGGAGGAGTCCATCGGGTGATTTCCTGAAATTGGGCAGGTTGTGTTCAGCCGGTGTGGCTTGATACTAATAGCTTACTGCGGTGAAGCCTCTCCGGAAAGCGGCAACACGGCCGCGATCTGGTCTGGTCCTTGAAGCCGATCTGGATCCCGCATGATATCCAACAGGTATCTGCTCAGCTACTTGGCCGGTATTCCGCGATCGCGATCAGTTGTCGCAGGGCACCGCTGGGCCAGTCATACCGTCCCAGCTGAACGAACCCGGTTCCCGGCGGTCCCCCGAAGCTTCGCTCCCACGCGGCAGCTCGGCCATTCTCGTCTGTGGCAAGTACGGTGAGCCCGGAGTCGACCCCGACGGCCCATACCGACTGCCACCATCCCGAGAGTCCCCAACGGTGTCCTTCAGCTGTCACCCTGGCCCCGTACCGGTCGAACTGTGCCTCGCCAAAATCGACACTGAGTATGGTCCGCGGCGACGTCCAGTTGATGGTCGAGTAGGAACGATCGCCATTCTTTTCGGCTGGCCACATCGTAGGTGGTATTCCAAGCCAGACAACTTTGCCGCCAGCATCGAGGTATCGGCGAAGGAGCACGGTGTCCGACGCAGCTGAGGCAATCGCGGCCGGGGCCTGGTCCTGCGCAAAGACCACGACGCTCGGATGGCGGTCGGCAATCCGTGCTGTCATCCATCCTCCGACTGTCCGCGCATCGAGGAGGTGGTAACCGCGATCGTGAAGCGCATCCCGCACGGCGGATGCGTCTCGAACCATCGTTCCCGCGGACATTGTGGAATCCCAGAACACCGCCCGCTCGAGGTCCTGATCGCCGCCGCGAATCGCGTATACCGCTCCATCGCCGCTCCCGACGTACACCACATTGCCCTCGACCGCCGGTGAAGAAGAGATGCCGCCGCCGGTTCGGTAGTTCCAGCGCTCCGCGCCGGTCGCAGCGTCAACGGCGTGAACCATCCCGCTGCCGTCGCCAAAGTACACCATCCTACCGGCACGCGCTGGAGACGACCAGACGCTCCCCGGTGTTGTCACGCGCCAGCGCTGGGAACCATCCGATACCCGGAGGGCGTGAAAAAAATGGGCGTCAGAGCTGCCTCCGTAGACCAGGGAGTCATCGACGGCGGGAGAACTGATGGACCACGAGCCGTCATCGTGCGCCACCTTCCAGCGAAGTGTGCCACCCTGAGCATCGAGGGCGTAGAAATTTCCATCGCGAGAACCAACGTAGACGGAGGTTGAGGTGGCCGCGGGCGACGATTGGATAGACCGCCGGTCAAATCCGAAGTCGGCTGAGTTGAGCGTGACCCCAGTGGTGGCGTAGGACCAGCGCAACGCTCCGGTGGTCAGATCGAGGGCGTACACCTTGCCATCGAAGCTCGCCGCGTAGACCAGGTTGTTCGCGATCGCCGGAGACGATCGAATTCGTCCACCGGTCGAAAATTTCCAGCGCACCGTACCCGACCCTGGATCAAAGGCGTAGAGCACACCGTCTCCACCGCCGACGATGACCATTCCATTGCCCAGTACCGCAGAGGAGTGATAGTAGTCTCCGCTCGCCCGTCCCCACGCAAGCGGGACATCTGCTCCGAACTGGTGGCGCCACCGTTCATGACCGGTGGCGCGCTCGACAGCCAGGAAAATTCCCCCGGCACTGGCGATGAACACGAGGTCAGCCGTAACTGCCGGGGAAGAGGCGATTCCCGCGCCGGCATCAAACACCCAGTGAATTGCTCCGTTCTTACGGTCGATGGCGTACAGCTGTCCATCTCCACTCCCGACGTAGAGCGCATCGCCGAACACCGTTGGCGAGGATCTCACCGGGCCACCCGTCTCGACCCGCCAGAGCAGGCCGCCATAGTGCTCCGCTCCGTCCCCGCTATAATGGCCACTATGCGCAGCATCGCCCCGGAACATCGCCGGTTGTGACGTTTCACTGTGAGGGGGTTTTTCACAGCCGGAAAAGATCCCGAAGAATACGGTTGCCAGGGCGAGCGCAACGGAGCGCTGAGCGAACGATTGCATTGGGGTCCGGGGCAGTCAGTGAGTCTCGGCAGCGAGCCCGCCCTACGGCATCAAACGCGTCCCGGTTGCAAGCGCGCGTCTGAAACCCTCTGGCTTGCTCCACACGATACCGGGGGCTAGCATGTCACCATGTCTGCATCCCGGTCTCCCCGGCACTCCATCACTCTCCTGACGCGTGCACTGCTGCTCAGATGCCCGAACTGCGGAGAACGGGGAATCTTTGTCTCCTGGTTCCGGCAGTGCGAGCGCTGTCCGCGTTGTGGTCTGCTGTTCGAGCGGGGTGAGCAGGGGTACATCGTGGGAGCCTACATGTTCAACATCGTGGTAGCGGAGCTGATCTTTGCCGGGGTCCTTGTCGGTATCATGGTGCTGACCTGGCCGGCGCCGCCATGGACGCTCTTAACCTACGGAGGCGCAGCGCTGATGGTGCTGCTCCCGATTCTCTTCTATCCCTTTTCGCGTACTCTCTTTCTCGCGATGGACCTGATATTCCGTCCGGCGCCCGCACCACCGGTTCAGAAACCAGAAGAAGAATCACCGCCCTGATTGCCCTCCTTATTTCGCGAACACCTGGCTCATATCGCGAAAACTCTTGAACTCGAGCGCATTGCCCGCGGGATCCAGAAAGAACATCGTGGCCTGCTCGCCCACCTGGCCCTGGAATCTGATGCCTGGCTCAATGATGAAGGTTGTGCCCTTCGCACGCAGTTGATCAGCCAGTCGCTGCCAGCTGTCCCACTGGAGAATCAATCCGAAATGCCGCACCGGGACGGCGTGCCCATCGACCTGGTTCGCCGCTGTGGCGTTCGACTCATCGGGCGCAAGATGAGCCACGATCTGATGACCATGGAAATCAAAGTCGACCCACTGATCCGAGCTCCGGCCCTCTCGACAACCAAGCACCCCGCCATAGAACGCGCGTGCCTGGTCGAGATTATTGACGGGAAATGCAAGATGGAAAAGAGGAACCAAAGAATGATCGGTCATGTGAGTGGAGGTGGAGAGTTATCTGACCCGCTACGACTCACGGACTTACCCTCTGCCCGGAAAAATCAAACTTGCATCCCCCCGTCGTCACCAGAGTGGCGTACCCCGCATAGGGATCGGTCGCGCGGCCATGCAAGGCAAGCGTGTCGTCCAGCCGGCCAACCAGTTCCAGTGCATGGCTCAGGGTATCCACCATCGTGAGGTGCATGATCACGATTCGACTGGAAAGATTGTAGGAGCCATAGACCGGCCCAGCTAGCGCGGATGCAGAGGTCCAGGTATCAGTGAACGGGAGTGAGCCTGCGGGCTCGACATCGTCATCAGTGCCCGACACGTTCACCGTAAAGCTTCGTTCCATGACTGAGTCGGCGCAGGCTATACTGTCGCCGAGTGCGAAGGCCCACGTTCCTGCGACCGAGCTGGCGGGGAGGCTGCCGGCAGTGGTGCTGGTGGCGTCCTTGGCGCAGGCCAGGCAGAGCACAAGTGGCACGAAGTAATGAAATTTCATCGAGGTCATCTCACGCACGGCTACGGAAAGTCGCGATAGCATGGTGGGTTGACGAGGATTGGTCGCTGGGATGCACCTTCAACGGCCGCCCCGCCCGTCAGTGTGGCCGCCGGGTTTGCCCCCGGAGTTGCCGCGACGGCT
>JBDTQP010000197.1:0-5349 GCA_039932125.1 Gemmatimonadota bacterium | reverse complement strand
CGTGGGCACCTCACCCTCACACCTCACACCTCATACCTCACACCTCACACCTCACACCTCATACCTCACACCTCACACCCCGCCTTTCTACTCGCGAACTCCAACTCTCCGATACGCCCGCTCAATCCACCCGGCACCAATTCCCATTTGCGCTCCCTGGGCCTTGATATCGTCGAGCGACGTGCCTGCCGCCTTGTTTCTGCGAACGAAGTCGACACAATCGGCAGTCTTCCGGTAAATCGCGCGAAGCTCCGCGAGTGTCCGAACCGAGCCGTGCCCGGGAACAATGCGGGTCGCCGGATCCAGGCGATCGAGGAACGTCCCCATGTTGGCCAGGTACGCCTCAATATCGCGAATTCCGCCCAATTCAAGAAAGGGATTCGCGCCGGGCAGGAAGTTGTCTCCGGTGTGCAGGACCCTGGACGTTGGGAACCAGACCAGGAGATCGCCACCGGAGTGGGCGGGCATGGGCAGGATGACGATGGTATCCCCATTGAAAGGGATAGTTCTCTCCTGGGGTACCGGCTCTATGGCGCCGGCGAATGGTTTGGCCGGTGCATCCACCCCTTCGATGAATTCCTGCGGCTTTTTCAGTTGCGCAATCGCTTCGGGATGAGCCAGAACATGGGCGTGTTCGGAAAGCGCTGGCACGCCGCCCGTATGGTCCTCGTGCGCATGTGTCAGCACGATCCAGGCGGGCAAAGGCCATTTGCGATCGGCAAGTACCCGGCCTATCGCCGGCCCGCCTGGCACATACCCCGCGTCCACCAGGAAGGTCCCATCCGGACCGATCGACACGAGGGAATTGCCGCCGGCACCTTCAAGCAGGAGGAGTGGCCCGGCAAGTGGCATCACCTTGAGTGCCAGGTGATCGATTTCCGTGGAGAGCGGCCGATATTCCGATGAACGAAGGACCTGGGCAAAGGCGCTGTCGCGCGTAGCGTACCAGACCATGAGTCCTTCGATTCCCTCATGAAAAGTACGTCCCAGCCACATGACCGATTCGGCGATATGACCGGTAAGCGCATCGGCCCGGGCCGCCTGGTACTGCACGAAAGGACGGTTCATATGTCCCTCGGGCATTGCGGTGGCAGCGCGTTCCATCATGTCACGATAGCGGACACTATCGCCGCGCTCGAGAGCGGACATGCTTGCGTTGTAGAGGCTATCGGCGAGGCCGAGCTGGGCGGAGACTGGAGACGCGAGAACACACGAGAGGAGAGCCGCACCGAAGAGCCGACGCATGATTATCAGTGGTGAGAGACAGGAACACTGACGCTCGCGAAGGAAAGGGAGTTTCGGGGGAATCCTGGGTTATTCCACCGCGAGAAGCATGACCTGAAAGACCAGCGTCGCATTGGGCGGAATGCCGCCCCCCGGACTCTGCGAGCCGTAGCCAAGCGCCGGCGGAATCACGAGCACCCGTCTCCCGCCCACCTTCATCCCCTCGACACCTTCATCCCATCCCCGGATCACCCGTCCACGCCCCAGCGGAAACACGTAGCCTTCGGCACTTTCATCGAACAGCGTGCCGTCAGCCAGCCAGCCCTGGTACGCCACGCGCACGCGGGACCCGGCGCCTGCAATCGCGCCGCGTCCGATCTGGGTATCGCGATAGTAGAGTCCCGACACGGTTCGGGTCATGAGCTGCAGATCGACACCGAGCGCCGGTTCGTAGGTCAGCGTCTCCGGTTGCCCCGTCACATGCCGGGGAGTTGACGTTGGAGCTGGAGCAGGTGAACCCGCGACCGGGGAGGCGGATTGCCCGGTGCATGCCGCCAGCAGGAGGAGCAGCAGGCCCGCGCCCCTCATTGCCCTGCGCCTTCCAGCGTCACATCGAACACCAGCGTGGCGTTGGGAGGAATTCCGGCACCCGGACTCTGAGCGCCGTATCCCAGGCTGGGGGCAATCACGAGCAGTCGCTTACCACCGACTCTCATTCCTTCAATGCCTTCATCCCAACCCTGGATCACCCGTCCGCTTCCCAGCACGAATCTGATCGGATCCCCTTCCCCACTCTGATCGAAAAGACGGCCATTGGCCAGCCATCCCTTGTACCCGACCAGCACCACATTTCCCGCAGCGGCAGTGGCCCCCGTGCCAACCTGCTTGTCGAGATAGTACAGACCTGACGATGTGCGGGTCATCTTGGAAAGGTCGACGCCCAGCTCGGAGGCGTACGTGAGCGTCTCCGGCTCGCCCGATCCGGAGGACGGCGTCTTTTTTCGGAATGTATCCAGGGAGCACCCCATGGTGAGGAGAACCAGAGAAAGAGCGTACACAGCGGCCGTTCGGGAAAGCGCGCGCATTTTCATCGGGTAGATCGCAGGAAAAGGTAAATTCATCCTCGTGCAAGCTCCTCAGATTATAATCCAGCCATCATGGCTTCCCAATCCGCGATACCCGGAATTCCCCCAGAATCTTCTCCCGCTTCATCTGCATCATCCGAGCAGGATTCAATCGGCTTTATCCTCCGACTTGGCCGGGCGCTCCATAGTTACGGATATGCCGCCCATCGGCTGGAACAAGTCCTGGACCAGGCGGCCGAGCAGCTCGGGCTGGTAGGTCAGTTCTTCTCGACACCCACCTCTATTTTCGCCTCCTTCGGAATCCAGGAGAACCAGCGAACGTTTCTCATCCGGGTTGAACCGGGTGACGTGGACCTGGGGCGTCTCGCCTTACTCGACGCCGTCACCATCAAGGTTCTCCACCGCCACCTTTCGCCCGCGGCCGGGTCTCGTGAAGTGGAAGCGGTGCTGGAGTCACCGCCGCTCTATGGCAGGGTTCTCACCACCCTGGCATTTGGGCTGGCTTCGGCCGCGGCGTCGCGTTTCCTCGGAGGTGGGCTCAAGGAGGTTCTGGTCGCATCGGTGCTGGGGTTCGCGATCGGGCTGCTCGCCCTCGTCGTGGGCCACTCTCCTTCGTTCGGTCGCGTGTTTGAACCGGTGGCCGCGTTTGCCGCCTCGCTCGTTGCCGCCTCGGCGGGACACTGGATCGGAGCCTATTCGGTGTACAACGCAACGCTGGCGGGGCTGATTGTGCTCATCCCAGGCTTTACACTCACTGTCGCCATGACCGAGCTCTCCAGCCGGCATCTTGTCTCGGGCACGGCTCGTCTCACCGGCGCTTTCATCCTTTTTCTGACGATCGCCTTCGGGGTCGCCCTTGGGTCCAGGATCTCGACCGGGCTGTTCGGGTCGCCGCTCATCGGAGAAGCGGTCCAGCTGCCCGCCTGGAGCGAGATCGCAGCCCTGATCATGGCACCGCTCGCTTTCACCGTCATTCTGCGAGCGCAACCTCGGGACGCGCCCTGGATCGTCCTCTCCGGAATTTTCGGCGTCCTGGGGGGCCGGGTCGGCGCCCACGCGCTGGGCAATGAGCTGGGCGTGTTTGTCGGAGCGCTCGCCGTGGGGTCGGCCAGCAACATTTATGGCCGGCTCCTCAATCGTCCAGCGACTATCACACTGGTCCCCGGTATCCTGCTGCTCGTTCCCGGGAGCATCGGATTCAGGAGCCTCGCATCACTGCTCGACCGGGAAGTGGTACTCGGCGTGGAGACAGCTTTCAAGATGATTCTGATTGCCGTCGCACTTGTGGCGGGGATGCTGGTCGCCAACATCGTGGCACCGCCCCGGCGGACGCTCTAGGATGGATGATCGAAGATGCCCGTTGGGTCGTGAAAATAAAAGACCGGCTCGTGCGAGCCGGTCTTTCTCAATTGCCTCGGTCTGATCAGCCGCGATTGCTGCTGGCCAGCGCGAGCAGGTCCTTCTGCGTGCGACCCTGCTGAATCAGCTCGAGCGCGCGCCTGAGCTGCGGGTCGTCCGGCACCGCTCGCCGTTTCGCGGTGGAATCGCCGAATGCCATGGTGGCAACCTTGTTTCCAATCAGTCGATCGATGTACCGCTGACCGGCATCGTACTGTGCCCGGTCAATGGCGACGCCGCGGGCCTGCAAGCGGCGATACAAATCGTCCCGCTCCTGCTGGGTTACCTGGAAGTCCGGCCGCACCTTGCTCTTGAGATCGAGCGCCAGCTCATAGAGCGCCAGGTATGCATCCTGAGATTTGGGCGCGATGGCCTTTGCGAGCGTGGACTCCACCGTGCTCATCGTGTCGTACTTGACGATCACGTCAGGCGTAATGGCCCCGCCACCGTACACCACACGGCCGGCATCAGACCGGAAGCTGGGGCGCTCAGCGAGCGAATCGACCGGACCTTCAACGCTGTCAGGTACCTGCTGCCGGGCTGCGCCAACATCACGGTCGGGACGCTGAATCGACCTGCCGCTCGGCGTGAACCACTTGCCCGTCGTCATCTTCACCACCCACCCGTCTTCCAGCGGGTAGACCGTTTGCACCAGCCCTTTGCCGAATGATGTGGTTCCGAGCACCAGTGCCCGATCGTGGTCCTGCAACGCTCCAGCGACGATCTCCGTGGCAGACGCGGAATATCCGTCCGTCAGAACGATCAGCGGGAGATCAGGCGCGATCGGGTTGCGGCTCGCATAGTAGCGCTCGGGAACGCTGTCGCGAGTCCGAACGCTATAAATCTCCGCACCGCGCGGCAGAAAGAAATTGGCAATGGCAAGCGCCTGGTCGGTATACCCGCCGCCGTTGCCACGGAAGTCGAGCACCAGCGACTCCATGCCCTCCGACTGCAGACGGCGAACCGCGCTCTGTAATTCAATAGTCGAGTTCTCGCTGAACTGCTGCAGAGGGATGTACCCGGTCTTGTGGTCCAGCATCATCGCATACGGCACCGAAGGGATGCGAATGACCGCGCGGGTCAACTTGGCTTGAACTGGCTGCGCGACGCCGGGCCGCGCAAAGTCCACGACGACCTTGGTGCCCGGCTCGCCTTTGAGCGCGCCAGTCACATTCCCGAACTCCCATCCATGCGTGAATTTTCCGTCAATGGCCATCACGAGGTCGCCCGGCTGAACACCGGCCTGCTCACCCGGGGTGTTCGGAAAGACGCGGTTGACAGTGAATTTCCCTTCGTGATCTTCGATGAGAAGACCGATCCCGCCGTACCGACCTGCGGTCTCGACGGTGAATTCTTCCATTTCTTTGGGCGACACAAGAGCGGCGTAGGGATCGTCGAGCTCGGAAAGCAGCCCGCGAGCCGCACGGGCGTAGAGCTCATCGGTGCCCAGTGTGTCCACAAAGCGGGCGGAGACCAGCCCGAATACGCGATCGAAAAGGCGGGCGCCTTCGCGATCGGTCTTGTGCTGCAGAACAAATCCCCCGGCAACAAGCGGGAGGATAAGGAGCCCGGCGAACGCGACCTTTCGAATACGGGACATGATGCTGCCTTTACGGAGAGATGGATACCCGGAGTACGTTTT
>JBDTQP010000196.1:0-5427 GCA_039932125.1 Gemmatimonadota bacterium | reverse complement strand
CCCAGTCGCCCAGTCGCCCAGTCGCCCAGTCGCCCAGTCGCCCAGCCGCCCAGTCGCCCAGTCGCCCAGCCGCCCAGCCGCCCAGCCGCCCTACTAGCAGCATAAGCCCTAACCTTGTATGATCTTATAGCACGCACCCCCCGAATGGAGGAATGATGGGCTTTACCACGCAGAAGGATTCCGGCGGTGTCCTGGTCGTTCGCGTCGAAGGCCAGCTGATCGTTGGAAATCGGCAGGAGCTCAAGAGTGTCATTCAGGAAGCACTCGATAATGGCGAACGCAAGTTCCTGATTGACTTCTCCAAGACCGGATACATCGATTCCTCAGGACTCGGCGCGCTCGTCTCGATTTCAAAAAAGATCAGAGAGCAGGGCGGCGAGCTGCGGCTGTCCGGGCTCAACGAAGATCTCCGGTCCCTTTTCGAGCTGACCAAGCTGGATACGCTCTTCGCGATCGCCGATACGCCCGAACAGGCCCTCGCGGCATTCTGACGGTGCTGGAATCCTTCCACTCCAGGGACGATGCACCTCGTGATCATGATCCTCACGCGCCGCTCCAGGTGTGCGTGCGCCGGGGTCCGGCGGTGGACTCGGCCGGCGCGCTTGTCCGGGTCGAGACCAGGATTCCCAGCGACATTTCGGCCATCGAAGCGGCCGTTGAGCTGATTGTTCGGCACTGTCTCTCCGGGACGCTGACGACCGAGCGCACCCGGTTCAATCTCTCCGTCTCACTTTCTGAATCGCTCGCCAACGCCATCATCTGCGGCAACCAGGAGGATCCGGAAAAGTGGGTCGATGTCCTGGTCGAGCTTCGCGCCGAGATCATCGAGGTGCGGGTGACCGATGAAGGCAACGGTTTCGATCCTTCCAGCATCCCCGATCCTACCCGGCCCGAGGACTTAGAAGAGCCGTGTGGCCGGGGCCTCTTCCTCATCCGCCGCCTGGTGGACGATGTTCGCTTCAACGCCAAAGGGAACTCCATCTGCTTGACGCTGCGCCGCCAGTAGCGCGGCTCCGCTCCGTACTCGAACAACTCGGCGACCTGGCAGGCGCGCGCATTCGTGCCTGGCGTTTCGATGGGCGTTCGTTACGCGCGTGGCCTGGAAAGATGCCGGAGTGGCGCTCACCGCTCCTGGCCGTCGCTGGCGTGTCTGATACTCCGGATGGCCCGGTATGGCTCACCAAGGTTCCCGGCGCGGACAGCATCTGGCTCGAGTTTGGCGGCGTGCCCAATCCGGCGGAGGTGGGACAACGGCTGCTTCCGGTCGCCGGCGCGCTCGTGGCCGCCGAGTATCACGCGATCCAGGTCTCGGAAGAGCTGGCGAATCGTCTCGAAGAAATCGATCTCCTCTATGCCATCTCGGACACCCTGGGCCGCACCCTCCGACTGGAAGAAGCCGCCCAGAAAATTGTGCGCGATGTCAGTGACGTAGTCGGCGCCAGCCGCGCCTCGATCATGGTTTACGATGAAGAGGCGGATGCCCTCCGCACCGTTGCCGCGCGCGGGTTCAATACCGATCAGCTCCTTCCGGTAGATGCCGACGACGACAGCTCTGTCGCCGCCCAGGTGTTTCGCGAGTCCCGCGTCATTGCCTATGATCCGGCGCAGGTCGAAGAAATGATTGCGCTCGCACCGGAACGAGGATATCGGGGTGGCGCCTTCGTCAGCATTCCCATCTGCTATTCGGCCCCCGGCCTTCCTTCACGCTGCATCGGCGTCATCAATCTCACAGATCGACTCGGGACCGACAGCTTCACCGATCGGGATATCAAGCTGCTCACGGCAATCGCGAACCAGGTTGGTGCCGCGATCGAAAACGCTCGCCTCGCCGCGCGGGACCTGAAGCAGCAGGGCCTCCGGCAGGAGCTTCAGCTGGCGCACGATCTCCAGCTCAGGTTGCTGCCTTCTCCTTCCGTGTTGCAGGGAGCGGCTCACGTGGCGGCGCTGTGCCGTCCCGCCGATTCGGTGGGGGGAGATTTTTATACGTTCAGCAAGCTGGGCGGCGGCCGGGTGGGCGTGATGGTGGGTGACGTCTCATCGCACGGGTTTTCGGCCGCACTCGTGATGGCCCTGGTTCTATCAGCGGCGGGAATCCATGCGGCGTCTTCACTCACGCCCGATGAAACGCTCACCGCCCTGCTCGAGAGCCTCGCGACCGAGCTTGCTTCCACCGAGATGTATCTGAGCGTGTTTTACGGCGTGCTGGATCCCGATGGCACCCACCTGGTGTACGCGAGCGCCGGTCACCCTCATGCGTTTCGTATTCCGAGGGCCGGCGTGCCGGTTCGGCTGGAGACCACGGCACCGCCGCTGGGCCTCGCTGCCGCCGGGAGCATTGATCGACTCGACCTCCCATGGGACGGCAGCAATGACCTGCTCTGCGTCTGGACCGATGGGTTGGTGGAATCCCGCAATCCCGATGGCGTTCCCTTCGGCGAAGCGCGACTGCTCGAGGCCCTGGTGAGTCGGCGAGAATTAAAGGTGGATGATATCGTGGAGGGAGTTTTCCAGGAGGCGGATGAATGGTGCGGCGAGCCTACTGATGATCGGACACTGCTGGTGCTGCGCATGTAATTCCTCGACCAACAATTCCTTCTTCACCGCGTCCGGGACGTTATGGGGTTCCGCAAGAAATCGCTGGGACAGCATTTCCTTTTCGATCGAAAGATTCTGGGTCGAATTGCCGCCGCTGTTCCGGCCGACAAGGGTGAGACCATCCTGGAGATTGGTCCGGGGCAGGGGACACTCACCCGGGAGCTGGCAGCACGAGACTTTCGATTGGTGGCCATCGAAAAGGATCGCGATCTCGTTCCCCGGTTACGGTCGGAATTCCCGGAGATCACGGTCATCGAGGGGGATGCGCTCGAGGTCGACTGGCACGCTGCTGTTGGAACCGATCATTTCTCGATCGTTGGCAACATCCCGTATAACATCACGTCCCCCCTGATAGACAAGGCACTTACTCCTCCGCGCCCACGGGTCATCGTCTTCCTGGTGCAGAAAGAGGTCGCTGAGCGGGTCGCGGCCCGTCCCGGTGGCGCGGAGTACGGCGCGCTCACGGTCGGAGTGCAGGCCGTGGCCAGGGTAGAACGGCTCTTTACCGTTTCTGCCGGCGCCTTCAGTCCTCCGCCGAATGTGGATTCGGCGGTCCTCCGGATGACACCGCTGGAAACATCCCTGATAGCTGACGAGCAGGTTCCGGACTTCCGAAAACTGGTCGTTGGGCTTTTCAGTTTTCGTCGGAAGCAGATCGGCCGGGCAGTGCGAGAACTCACCGATGCTGGCAAGGACCAGGTCAGCCGCTGGCTGGCTCTCGCTGGCATCGCGGAATCACGCAGGCCTCAGGAGCTATCACCGGGTGATTTCGCAAAGCTCCACGCGATCATCCGATTGGACGGCGCCAGCTTTCCTCCAGTGCATGAGCGAGACGGATAACAGCTACGTGATTATGAGGTAAAGTGTGGACTGGAAACGGGTTACACAATGAGCGCGAGCAGCCCGTTCCCCGCCGGATTGCTCTGACCGCGACTGGACGCTAATTTTGTGAATCATTTCACAAAGCCCAATGCGCAAGATTGCGGAATCGACGGTTCGACGTCTCTCACTCTATCTCCGATTTCTCGAAGAGTTCGAGGAGCAGGGGATTGCGACCGTCAGCTCGGACGCGTTGGCACTGCGTGGCGGCACCACGTCCGCCCAGGTACGGAAGGATCTGTCCTTCTTCGGCTCCTTTGGGAAGCGGGGCCTTGGCTATGCCGTGCCGGAGCTTGCCGGCCGGCTCCGGGAAATTCTGGGACTTGGTCGTGAATACCGGGTTGTGCTTCTCGGCGCCGGCAAGATCGGCAGCGCCCTGGTTCAGTATCGCGGATTTCAGAAGCGCGGATTCACTATCGTTGCAATCTTCGATGTCGATCCGGGGAAGGTGGGGAAGCGCTGGAATGGCCTCACCGTCAGCAGCGTGAGCCAGCTTGAAAGCGAGCTCAAGGGGCAGCACATCGATATCGGCGTGCTGGTGACCCCGGCAGAAGCGGCGCAGGAGCTTGCTGACCGGCTGGTTGCGCTTGGGATCAAAGCTATTCTCAACTTTGCCCCGGTGCAGCTTGCCGTCCCCGATGATGTCTCGGTCAAGAATGTGAACCTCGCTCTCGAGCTCGAGGCATTGAGCTACGCGTTGACCAATCGCTGAGTTCTCCCGCCCGTCGCTTGCCCCTACGCTCGTCCCCCGGACCCCGGTAAGATTCGGTTATGACTTCTCTCAATGTGACGTCGGAGATAGGGCGCCTGCAGTCGGTGCTGGTGCACACCCCAGGCTATGAGCTTGAGGCGGTAACGCCGGGGACCCGTGAGGACTACCTCTACGACGATATCATTGACCTGGAAATCGCCCAGCGGGAGCATCGGAAGTTTGTGTTGGTGCTGGAGCAATTCACCAAGGTGTACCAGGTCAGCGATCTTCTAAGTGAGGTTCTGGCCCAGCCGGCGGCCCGCGAGTTTCTGATTACAAAGACGATGGACGTCGTCGTGTCCGACGTCCTGGCTCAGACGCTTAACGCGCTCCCGCCGGCTTCCATTGTGAAGATGTTGATCGAAGGGGTGGAAGAAGAATCCGGGCCCATCGCTCGCAGCCTCAATGAAGCGGGATACGTGTTCCCGCCGCTTCCCAATCTGTTCTTTCCCCGGGACATCGGCATGGTGATCGGTGAGCATGCCGTCGTCGGGTCAATGCGCTATGGTGTCCGCTGGACCGAGGAGCTGTTGATCAAGGCGCTCTTCACCTTCCATCCGGCGTTGAGCAACGCCGGAATCCTGTACGATGGGTCGGAAGAGCGCCGGAGTAACTACACGATCGAGGGTGGCGACGTGCACGTGCTCCGCGATGACCTGCTTGTCGTCGGGTTCAGCGAGCGCTCATCGCCCGCCGCGCTGGACCAGCTCTGTGACAACGTGTTCTCCCGAGGCAAGGTGACCGACGTCATCGTCGTCGTGATGCCCAAGGAGCCCACGGCCATTCACCTGGACATGCTGTTCAGCCAGATCGACCGCGAGCTTTGCGCGATCTACCCACCCTATTTCGTTGGCCCTGAGCGCCTCGCTGTTCTGCATCGGAAAAAGGGATTGAACGCGGTCCGCGAGATGCCGAACTTCTTCGCCGCACTCCAGGCCGTGGACCTGCCACTGGAGCCAATTTTCTGCGGCGGTAGCCATCGTCCGACCCAGGAGCGGGAGCAGTGGGCGAGCGCGTGTAATTTTCTCACGCTCTGGCCAGGAACCATCTTGAGTTACCATCGAAACGAAGGAACGCTCTCGGAGCTGGCGAAGGGGGGATTCAAAATTGTCCCGGGCGCGGAGGTGCTCGCGTCGGCGACACCGCTGGACCAGGCGCAGAGAACGGTGATTACGATTGAGGGAAGCGAGCTGGTGAGAGGG
>JBDTQP010000195.1:0-5486 GCA_039932125.1 Gemmatimonadota bacterium | reverse complement strand
TAACCATCAGAGTCTGCCACTGGTCTGGCTGACTGGTTTTAATGTTTTACAACAAGAAGTCTCCTGGAGGCCAGTCCGGCAGATGTTCGCGAATCACTGATCTGATGTCTCCGTGCTGGCTCCGTGGGTTTCCGTGACTCCGTGGTTGCGGTTCTTTGAGATTAACTCGACCTTCCGCGACCTCCATCCTTTCCGTATCTTGCGCATTATCCCACGCCGGCCGCTCCCCGACTCCGCCCTGGAGTACTGATGGAATTCCCCACCGCACTCATTTCGAGAAGCCTGCGATATCTGACGCTACTGCTATTGCTGGTACCCGCGACTCTCATGGGGCAGCAACGAGCGACTACAGACACCTTCTCGATGGAACAGGTCCTGAGCTACCCTTTTCCTTCCGATCTGGTCGCCGCGCCGGCTGGCGGAAGAATCGCGTGGCTGTTCAACCAGGAAGGCCGCCGGAACATCTGGATAGCTTCTCCTCCCAGCTACAAAGCAGTGCAGGTCACGGGATACACCGCTGATGATGGACAGGAGCTGACACATCTGGCATTCACGCCGGACGGCAACACCATTGTTTTCGTGCGCGGCGGGGATCACGATGGAAACTGGGATGGAGACGGGGCACCGAATCCTGCCTCTGGCACCGCGGAGCCCAAGGTCCGGATATTTGCCGTGAACGCCTCGGCCGGTAGCACACCGCGTTTGCTCGTCGAGGGGGATAACCCCGTCATCTCTCCCCGGTCCGACCGAGTCGTTTTTTCACGGGCCCACCAGCTCTGGGTGAAGTCGCTCAGCGATACGACGGCCGCTCGCGTGTTGTTCTACGCGCGAGGTTCGAGCCATTCAGCGGCCTGGTCTCCCGACGGATCCAGTCTGGCTTTCGTCTCCGATCGCGATGACCACAGTTTTATTGGCGTCTACCAGGAGGACTCCACTCCAATCCAGTGGATGGCCGCGTCAACCAGCCGGGACTTCATGCCCCGGTGGTCGCCTGATGGCAGCAGAATCGCGTTCATAAGAATCGCGGGCCAGGGCGGCGCCCCGGAACCCCTGCTCGAGGAGACGCCGCTCCCATGGGAGATCTGGATCGCCGAAACGGCCACCGGGACCGGCCGGCGCGTCTGGCAGAGTCCGAACACCCTTCACGGTTCCTATCCGGAAACTCAGGGAGAAGCCAACCTGCACTGGGCAGCAGGTAACCGCCTGGTGTTCCTCGCCGACCTCGATGGATGGCCCCACCTTTATTCCATCGCGACCGCCGGCGGTGAGCCGCTTCTGCTGACCCCTGGAAATTTTATGGCCGAGTTCATCTCGCTGAGTCCCGATCGAGCGTCCCTCGTCTATTCGGCAAACACGGGAACGGATGCCGATGATGACGATCGGCGCCACGTCTGGAGCGTGCCGGTCGATCGCGCGGAGCCAAAGGCATTGACCCCCGGCCGGGGAAACGAGTGGGGCCCGGTGATCACCGGCGATGGTCGCATGATCGCCTATATCGGCGCGAGCGCAACACGCCCGCCTCTTCCCAGCCTTATTCCAGTCGGCGGTGGACAGCCGCGCGTCGCGGGGAGTGAACTGGTCGCGGCATCGTATCCTGAGTCTCGCCTGGTACTTCCGCGAAAAGTCATGTTCACCGCGAGCGACGGGACAAGGATTCACGGACAGATCTTCGCTCGTGAAGATGGTGCCGGAAGAAAACCTGGTGTGGTCTTCGTTCACGGCGGACCACCGCGCCAGATGCTGCTCGGCTGGCACTACTCGCGATATTACTCCAATGCCTACGCGGTGAATCAGTACCTTGCCAATCACGGTTTCGTCGTGCTCACGGTAAACTACCGGCTGGGCATCGGGTACGGGCATGACTTCCATCATCCGAAACACCCCGGACCCTGGGGAGGATCGGAGTACCAGGATGTCGAGGCCGCGGGGCGGTTTCTCCAGGGGCAGGCGAATGTAGATTCTTCGCGTATCGGAATCTGGGGTGGATCATACGGCGGTCTGCTCACCGCACTTGCACTGGCCCGTAACTCGGATCTGTTCAGGACCGGTGTAGACATACACGGTGTGCACGACTGGCCGACCGACATGGAGATGTGGGAGACGAGCTCCGAGCGCCGGCCCTACGAGTTCAGTGACTACAGGGCGGCCATGGATGTGGCTTGGAAATCGTCGCCTGTCGCTGACATTGCCGGATGGAAGTCTCCGGTGCTCCTGATCCAGGGCGATGACGACCGTAACGTGCGGTTCCATCAGACGGTGGATCTCGCGCGCCGGCTCAAGGCGCAGGGAGTCCGGTTCGAAGAACTCGTGATTCCCGATGAGATTCACGATTTTCTCCGCTATGCCTCGTGGCTCAAGGTGGACCGGGCCACGGCAGACTGGCTGAAACAGGAGCTCAGGCCCGGCTCGTCCAGCCCTTCCAGTCATTAGCAGCGAGACAGCTTATGGGATATCGCAATTTCACCGACACGCAGGGCCGCAAATGGGAAGTGCGGGACAACTCGAGGAGTGAGTGGGAGTTCTCCCCGCTCGGCGACAATTGCGAGCGGCCGAAAATCGTGCGCGCGCCCGGGTATGAAAAGGATCCATTCGAGCTGAGTGTCGAAGAGCTGGAGAGGCTGATCAGCGGTCCGGACCAGAGTGGGCGCTCGACGCCGAGGAAGAATCCGTTTGGCGATTGAGAAACGTATTAAACTGCCCCTCGCGGAAGACGCGGAATTCCGCGAAAATCGCGGAAGCGCCTCTACTGCAAATGACGTAGAGGTGCACATCGTTTTATCATCGTGCGTATCCCTTAAGATGTTTCTGGGTTTTCCGCGACTTCCGCGGAATTCCGCGTCTTCCGCGAGGGGCTGTTGGGTCTCCAGTGCCGCTCCTGCTCTCCCGGTATGCGTAGTCCACAGCGGAACGCAATTGCTGCGACGCAACATCATCAGAGGTCTTCATGACATGTAAACGGATGCTCCCACGGCATTGCCTTGTCCTCATTCTCGCCCTGGTAAGTGTGCCCGGCGTCCTCCACGCGCAGGCTGTACCAAAGCAGCCGTTCTCGCCGAGCGTTGTCTACCATCTGCGGTCGGTCGCTGATCCGCAGCTCTCGCCCGATGCCGATTGGGTCGCCTATACGGTGCGCACCATCGACTCGGCAAAGGATTCGCGGGACGCCAATATCTGGATGACGAGCTGGGATGGTAGCCAGTCGGTGCAGCTTACGTCTGGCAAGGAGAATGAAAGCACGCCGCGCTGGAGCCCGGATGGCCGCTATCTCGCCTTTCTCTCTGGTCGAGATGACGGCGATGGAGACCAGGTCTGGCTGCTGGATCGTCGAGGAGGTGAAGCACGGCGCCTCACCGAAATCAAGGATGGTGTCAACAGCATGGATTGGTCGCCCGACTCGAAGCGACTCGTGCTGGTGGCTGGTATCAGTCTGGACACCGCGAAGGTCGACACCACGAAAAAGCGGCCGATCGTCATCGATCGCTACTTGTACAAGGCAGATGGAGACGGGTATCTCACGACCAGCCGGACTCATCTTCTTCTTTTCGACGTCGCCACGAAGAAGGTGGACACGCTGACCAGTGGCATCGACAATGATGATGACCCGCGCTGGTCACCAGATGGTTCGCGGATCGCGTTTGTGCGCGGCCCCGTTGCCGAGCCGGGAACGGGGGAAGAGTTCGATGTATACGTGGTGGAGGCCCGAGCCGGCGCTGTTCCCAGGGCGCTTACGACGGCGCGCGGCCCCGACAACGGCCCCTTGAGCTGGAGCCCGGATGGTGCGTCGATTGCCTTTTTCCGTACTGATGAGCCGCGGTTCTACGCGTATCAGCTCACCAAGCTTGCTCTCGTGGCCGGCGATGGGAGTACGCCACCACGGGTGCTCACCGCCGGGTTCGACCGTCCTCTCGGTGCACCGTCGTTTTCCCGTGACGGGAAATCCATCCTCGTGACCACCGACGACGACCGGGCAAGCTACCTCGCACGAGTGAATGTGGCCTCTGGCGCCGTCGATCCGGTTGCACGCGGGCGCCAGGTGGTGCTGGATTATTCTGTCTCCGGAACAGATTCGCGAGTTGCCGCACTGATCTCGACGCCCGATCGGCCGCCCGAAGTATACGTCCTCGATGGCGGATCGTACCGTCAGCTTACTCATTTCAACGATTCGCTGATGGCGACTCTCCAGGTCTCGCCCACCGAAGACCTCACCTCTCGAAGCAGCGACGGGACGGAAGTGCATTCCGTGATGGTGCGGCCGGCGGCAGCGCCAGCGGCTGACAAACTTCCCCTGATCATGTTCATCCATGGCGGTCCGAACGGCCAGAGCGATTACGCATTCAGCCTGGACCGCCAGGTGTTTGCCGCGAATGGTTACGCTGTTCTTTCGCCCAACTATCGCGGAAGTGACGGCCGGGGCCTCGCCTTTCAGCGAGCGATCTATGCCGATTGGGGACACAAGGAAGTGATCGATCTTATTGGGGCGGTGAATGAAACGGTCCGGGCTGGGGTCGCGGATCCTGAGCGGCTGGGCATTGGGGGCTGGAGCTATGGCGGGATCCTCACCGATTACACGATCGCCACCACCACTCGCTTCAAGGCAGCCGTGAGCGGCGCCGGTAGCGCACTTCAGCTGTCGATGTACGGGACAGACGAGTACATCATCCAGTACGAGCTGGAGCTGGGACCACCCTGGAAGAATCGTGATCTCTGGCTTCAGCTCTCTTATCCCTTCTTCCATGCGGATCGAATCAAGACGCCGACCCTCTTTCTGGGAGGTGAAGCCGACTTCAACGTGCCGATCATCGGCGGCCAGCAGATGTACCAGGCGCTTCGTGAGCTGGGTGTCCCGACGCAGCTGGTGATCTATCCCGATCAGTATCATGGTCTCACTCGACCGAGCTTTCTCCGGGATCGTCTGGAGCGCTACGTCGGGTGGTATAATCGCTATCTCAAGCCAACCGAGTCGATGAGCGGCCCGGTATCCCATTAACTCAGGCCGATCGCCTGCTTTGCGTAGAAGGAGCTCCGCACATGTGCCGCAATATCAAACCGCTTTATCATTTCGATCCGCCCACGACCGACGACGAGGTCCGGAACGCGTCACTCCAGTTCGTGCGCAAGGTGAGCGGTTTCAGTAAGCCATCGGTCGCCAACCAGGTGGCGTTCGATCATGCTGTCGAGGAAGTGAGCGAGACGATACGCGAGTTGCTCAGAAGTCTGACTACAGCCGCTCCGCCGAAGAATCGCGAGATCGAAGCGGCCAAAGCCAGGGCGAGATCTGTGCGTCGCTTCCCGGCCTGAGAAACAGCCTGGCCGCAAAGGCGCAAAGCACGCCAAGACTCGCAAAGGGTCTCTCGCGGGTGAGAGTGATAAACCGCAACCACGGAAGCACGAAACCACGGAGGTAGCACGGAACCAGCGTAGCAGCTGCCAGTTCTGGAGAGTTGCAAGGCGCCTGCCGGTGAAATTTATCTGTTAACAGCAACTGC
>JBDTQP010000194.1:0-5510 GCA_039932125.1 Gemmatimonadota bacterium | reverse complement strand
GGGCGGGGCTTCAGCAGCCGACTCTCCAAGGCACCCTAATCGACAACATCCTCTGGGGGTCGGTTCTTATCGTTTGTGGGCTGATCGGTCTCTATCTTCTACGGAAAAAGGCGCCAGCAATCCCGGTCTATTTCGTCGCGTACTGTGGCGTGCTCCTGCTCTATCCGTACAAGATGACCCGGTTCTTCATGCCAGTAGCACCGCTGCTGCTCCTTGCCGTTTTCGTAACCCTTCGCGCCATCGCCGGGCGCTGGGGTGAGCGTCTGGGGATTGGTCTGGGTGCGCTGCTGTCGGGGAGTCTGCTGTTTATCGCAGCGCCGCTTGCCGTGCATACGGCGATCCATTCCTCCAAGTGCGACCGCGCCCATGCAATGACATCTTCCACCTGCTTCGCCCCTGACCGTCTCGCATTCTTTTCCGCGACGCGCTACGCCAATGAGCATCTCCCCGCCGACGCTGTCGTCCTGACCATCAAGGAAGCCGCCTTCTCCTACTACACCGGTCGTAAGGTCATGCACCCCGACCAGGCGGTGCAACAGGGTCGAAAAGACGTGCCTGGCTATCTCGCCAGACGGGGAGTGAACTATGCGCTCATCACGCCCTTTGTCGGAGGCGCGGAGATCGTGCAGCCGCTTCTCCCGTACTGCCAGCATGTCGAGATCGTCCAGGACTTCGGCTGGCGGACGATTCTGCTAAAGCTTCACCCTGATACGACCCTCGAAAAGAACGCCTGTGCCACCTTCACGGATATGATCGCCAGCATAAAGGCAGAGGCGGCGGATAGCACCACCGAGGAGTGACTGTGTAGCAGGCGCGTCCCGTGGCTGTTGTGAGTATGCCACAGATTGGCCCGATTGTGGTGCGCAATGCCTTCTCGCCGCAAAGGACGGCATCCCAGTTACCCGCCGCAACCCCATTCTGAACCGCTTTTCCAGGTGGTGAGGTCAACAATCCCGGTCCCGAGGCGCCCCGCTATGCCTCCTGGCCGTCACCCAGTCGGGATCTCCGATGATCCTGTACTGCCTCGCCTGCTTCCTTCCAACCTGACTCTTCCTACCGATACAACCCCGTTACTGGCACCGGCTTTGCAACTCGCAAGGGACCGGCTTTTTTCGGGTGAGGTCAGGCCTCCCAACCCGCTCGGCCGCTTCAAAGTCCTCTCAGTACCAGCAAAGGTCAGCACCGCTGATCGACCATGACGGGATGTTCCGCGGATCCATTCGCGGGACACCTCTTGAACCAGGAATTTTCTGATGAGCGTGATCTACGTCCCGGTGGCTGGTGATGCTCCTTTCGCAGCCCGGTCGCTGCGAAGGGAGGCGACGCCATCGCTCTCGGTCCTTGTGGCCTCGAGAGGTGAGCGCGCCCGCCTCGAGCGCTCGCTCGACCTGATTGTGAAAGCAGCGGCGAGTGCCGGGGCCGAGGTACTAGTCGCCCGGCCGGACACGCCCTCGCAACTTTCGGAGCTTGCCCGCACCTACAATGGCGTCCGGTTCATCATGGCTCCCGCCGGTGCCTCGATCCCCGAGCTTCTGAGCATCGGTATGGCGGAGTCTTCCGGCCATATTATCGAGCTGACCGATGATGAACGGGCAACCACCGAGGACTGGGATGAGATCCTCGCCCATCGTGGCGGGGTGCTGCGACCGGGGCCTGGTCTCAGTCGCGATGGCAAGTCGGTGGACTGGTTGACCCACCTCAAGCGGCAGGCTGTGGCGGCGCTCGATCCGGTGCGCGGCGAATGACCGAATTCGATCTGTCCGTCGTTGTGCCGTCGGTAAATGGGTGGAGTGACCTCGATGGATGCCTGGCGGCGCTGGAAGGGCAACGCACCGATACCAATCTTGAAGTGATCGTCGCCGATCGGCTGGGCGAAGCTCTGCGGGCCAAAGTGCGGTCGGGCTATCCGGACGTTCGCCTGATCGAGGCTCCGCCGGGAACAACAATCCCTGACCTTCGCGCCATGGCCTTTGCCAGGGCAACAGGCCGGTCCGTGGCGGTTATCGAAGATCACGTGCTGGTGCCCTCAGGCTGGGCTCGACAGCTCCTGGAAGCGCAGAGCCGGGGTGAGGATGTCGTTGGCGGCTCGGTCGAAAATGCCGCTATCGATCGCACGGTGGACTGGGCCGCGTTCCTCTGCGAATACAGCCACCTGCTGCCGCCGCTCCCGGAAGGCCCATCCACCTGGCTCACCGGAAACAACACGGTGTACCGCCGCTCGCTGCTGGAACGCTATCGTGCGGTGACGGAACAGGGCCGGTGGGAGAACCATCTGCACGATCGCCTGCGGGAAGATGGCGTCACTCTCTACTGTCGCCCCGCGATCCGCGTGGGACACAAGAAGCACTATACGGTGTGGGAGTATTTCTCCCAGCGTTATCTCTACTCCCGCTCCTACGCCGGGGCGCGCGTGGCGGGAACGCCGGTGACGAAACGGTTCGCCTATGGGCTCGCGGCGGTCGCACTGCCTCCCGTGCTGTTTTACCGGACCGTGTCGCGAATCTGGAAAAAAGGCGTTCATCGCGCCGAGCTGGTGCGATCGATTCCCCTGCTTGCCATCTTCGTGACCGGCTGGGCTGCCGGCGAAGTCGTGGGCGCATGGTTTGGCCCCGGGGATGCCTTGAGTCGAGTTACTTAAGAGGGCTGCTTTCCGCTCGCAGCATATGGCGAATGGCATATGGCAATGTGAGGGAGAAGCATCTGAGTAAGACAGTGCATCATGAAATCGTTGCGTTCACATTGCCGTACGCCATACGCCATACGCCATATGCTATACGCCATACGCTCAAGCGATCAGCGCTTGGCGATTAGCGAATAGAAATACTGACTAATTAAGGAGCAGAGTATGACGTCTCCCCAGCCCCAGGCCCGGAAGGTTGATCAGCTTGCGCCAGGCGACCGCGTGGTGGTCATTGGTGCCGGACCGGCCGGCCTGACTGCCGCGTACCTGCTTTCCAAGCAGGGCTACACGGTCACGGTGCTGGAGGGGGACGACATCGTCGGCGGGATTTCCCGTACCGCGCAATACAAGGGATTCCGGTTTGACATCGGCGGACACCGCTTCTTCACCAAGATCGCCCCAGTCGAGGCGCTGTGGCACGAAATCCTGGGGAAGGAGTTCATCTCGGTTCCCCGGATGTCCCGTATTCACTACGGCGGAAAGTATTTCGACTATCCGCTGAAGGCGGCGAACGCGCTGAGCGGGCTCGGCATCTGGAACGCGATTCTCATCGTGCTGAGCTATTTCAAAGCCCGGATGAATCCCAGCAAGGTCGAAGAAAATTTCGAGCAGTGGGTCTCCAATCGGTTCGGTAAGCGGCTCTACCGGATTTTCTTCAAGACATATACGGAGAAGGTCTGGGGAATTCCCTGCACCGAAATCCGGGCGGAATGGGCGGCCCAGCGAATCCAGGGCCTGTCACTCGCCAAGGCGATTCTCTCGGCGGCCCAGCTCAACAAACGCTCCACCAAGATCAAGACGCTCATCAACGAGTTCCAGTATCCGCGACTGGGCCCGGGACAGATGTGGGAGATGTGCCGCGACAAGGTGGTCGAGATGGGGAACGAAGTGCTGATGCAGCACTACGTCCACAAGATCGAGCTGGAGAGCGGGAAAGTGACGGGGGTATGGGCCAAGACCGAAGCGGGGGAGAAGTTCTTTCCGGCCGAGCATGTGATCAACACGATGCCGGTGCGGAACCTCGTCCGGGCACTCGCTCCCGCCGTGCCCACCCGGGTTCGCACGGCAGCGGAAGGCCTCAAGTACCGCGACTTCCTGGTAGTGGCGCTCATGCTGGAGAAACAGAACCTCTTCCCCGACAACTGGATATACATCCACACGCCCGGCGTCAAAGTGGGCCGAATCCAGAACTTCAATAACTGGAGTGCCGCGATGGTGCCGGTGCCCGGTATGACCTGCATCGGCATGGAGTATTTCTGCTTCAAGGGCGACGGGCTCTGGGAATCGAAAGACGAAGACCTGATTGCCCAGGCGGGGAGCGAGCTGGAGTCCCTCGGCCTGGCCAGCGCATCGCTGGTCAAGGACGGTGCGGTGATCCGCATGCCCAAGGCCTATCCGATTTACGACTCACAGTATCGCGGTCACCTCGACATCGTTCGGGAGCATATCGACCAGATTCCGAACCTGCATACCGTCGGCCGGAACGGGATGCACAAGTACAACAACCAGGATCACTCGATGCTCACCGCGATGATGGCGCTCTGGAACATGCAGGGCGCTTCTCACGATCTCTGGGCGGTCAATACCGACTTCGAGTACCACGAGGAGCAGAAGCTGGAAGAGACGGCCACACCCGGCACCCCGGTAGGCGTGAAGTGACGGACGGATCGCCGGACGGCCTGACGGTATACCGGCATAGAGCGGACTGGATGGCAGCGAGGCCGCTCGGCGGAGTGAGCTGGAACCGATTGGCTAACCTGCCGTCCGGCCAGCTTGATTTCCCATGTTGATTGGTGTCGACGCGACGTGCTGGGCAAATGGACGAGGATACGGGCGATACATCAGGCACCTGCTGCCGGCCATGGTGGCGCTCTCACCGGCCGACGAGTTCGTCTGTTTCCTCGATGCCCGTGCCGCTGAAACGTTCGACCTGACAGCCCCGAACGTGCGGACAGTCGTCGTCTCGCAATCGCAGTCTCCCACGGAAGCGGCCGCCGCGGACGGATACCGGTCTCCGGCAGACATGCTTCGCCTCACCCGCGCGGTCTGGCGGGAGCGGCTGGATGTTTTCTTTTCTCCTTCGGTGTACACCTACTTTCCACTGCCGCCGTTTCTGCGTGCGGTGGTGACCGTGCACGACGCCATCGCCGAGCGGTTTCCCGAGTTGACGCTGCCATCAGCGCGAGCCCGGTTGCTCTGGAAAATGAAGGTCGGACTTGCGGTGCGTCAGGCTCGGCTGGTGCTCACCGTCTCTGACTTCGCCTCACGTGACCTGACGCGCTATCTCGGTATCGCTGAACGCCGTATCCGCGTCGCGGTGGAAGCGCCGGCGCCGGCGTTCCGGCCGGAACACGATGCCGAGCGGCTTCAGGGAATTCTCACGAAGCTCGGTTTGCCCGAGGGAGCACGCTGGTTTACCTACGTCGGCGGCTTCAATCCTCACAAGAATGTGGACGCGATCGTAAGGGCGCACGCACGAGCGATTGCCGGATCGGCGGAACCGGTCTATCTCCTCCTCGTCGGCTCAATAGACAGCGACGTATTCCACGGGAGCCAGGCGCAGATTCGCCGGGCGATTGCAGACGCGGGGACCGGGGCGCTGGTGAAATGGACCGGATTCGTGGCCGATGACGATCTCAGGTTTCTCCATGCGGGAGCGTTGGCGCTCCTGCTGCCGTCGGCCTGCGAGGGGTTTGGTTTGCCGGCGGTGGAAGCCGCGGCATGTGGGGCCCCGGTGATCGCGACCACCGAGAGCCCGCTTCCCGAGCTGCTTCAAGGTGGCGGCATCTTCGTGGCACCGGGTGATGAAACGGCGCTCACCAACGCGATG
>JBDTQP010000193.1:0-5513 GCA_039932125.1 Gemmatimonadota bacterium | reverse complement strand
GAGGGAGACACCCTGGTTCTGATATTTCTTGGCAACGGACACGACGAAACGGAGATTGCTGCGGACCAGTTTATCGAGTGCTTCGGCCTCGCCGGTGCGGATGCGCTGGGCGAGATCGACCTCGTCATCCTGTGAAATCAGGGGATACTTGCTGATCTCCCGCAGGTACTGGTCGAGAGAGCCTTCATCCGAGGTGGGGCCGCGTCTGCCGGGACCGATCTGCATTGGACGCATGATTCAGAACCTCAGCGCGACGGCGGCAAAAACGGAACGGGGACGGATCGAGCCGTGGGGCACGACAGACCTTGGATACATACACGATGCAATGGAAAGCCGCGCGAACGTGTCTGCCGCGCTGGTAAGAACCTTACCCACTCGCCGAGCGCAAAGCAACCGCTTTGGCATTGCCAGTTCAGACTTCATATGCATCGATCTGCGCCCGCTGCAGCACGCCAGAGAAATCGGTGTAGCACACCTTGGTTTCTGAATAGAATTCGTAGACTTCCCAGCCACCTTCGCGATGTCCATTGCCGGTCTGCTTCACACCGCCAAAGGGCAGATGCGCTTCCGCTCCGATGGTTGGCGCGTTGATGTAAGTGATCCCATTGTCGAGCTCCTGCATCGCGCGAAATGCGGCATTCACGTCCCGGGTATAGAGCGAGCTGGAGAGTCCGTACCGGACATCGTTGTTCACCTTGATCGCTTCACCAAAAGAGCCGACCCGGATCACGCTCAGCACGGGGCCGAAGATCTCTTCCTGCTCCAGCCGGCTGCCCGGTTTCACGCCGGCGAAGATGGTCGGTCGGTAAAAATATCCATCAGCCACGCGGGAACCGCGCGGGCGGCTGCCACCCGTCACCAGCTCGGCGCCTTCTTCCAGGCCTATGGCGACGTACTCCTCGACCTTCTGGCGCGATGCCTCGTGAATCAGTGGCCCCACGTCGGTCTTGTCATCGCGACCGTCACCCAGGCGCAACGCTTCGACTTCGCGAACGAGACGCTTGAGAAAACGATCGTGAATACGGCGATGGAGAATGAGACGGCTGGTGGCCGTGCACCGTTGGCCGGTGGTTCCAAACGCTCCCCAGAGCACGCCTTCGACTGCGAGGTCGAGATCGGCATCGTCCATGACGATCATCGCGTTCTTGCCGCCCATTTCAAGCGAGAGCCGCTTGTGCATGCGCCCGCAGGTTTCCCCAATGATGGCACCAGTGCCAGTTGACCCGGTGAACGAGATCAGGGGCACGTCAGGGTGCTCGACCAGCGCCTGCCCCGCCGTCTCTCCCCGGCCGTGCACCAGCTGAATGACGTCAGGCGGAAATCCGGCGGCCTGGGCAAATTCCACAAGACGATGGCCGGAATGCGGCACATCTTCGGAGGGCTTGAAGACCACGGTGTTTCCACATACGAGAGCGGGAAACATTTTCCAGGTCGGGATGGCCATCGGAAAATTGAACGGAGTGATGAGCCCGGCTACTCCGATCGGGCGGCGGTAACTCATTGCCCACTTGTTGCGGAGCTCGGATGGGACGGTGTGACCGAACAGACGACGACCCTCGGTGGCAGCGTAGTAGGCGGTGTCGATTCCTTCCTGGATATCTCCACGCGTCTCGGCAAGAACTTTACCCATTTCGCGGGTCATGCCGTCGGCCAGCTCGTCCTTATGGCTGGAAAGAATGTCGCCGAGCCGGCGAAGCATGTCACCACGAACCGGGGCCGGAATGCGCGACCAGGCCGGAAAGGCGGCGCGAGCGGCGCGCACCGCAGCCGCGATGTCCTCCGCGCCGGAATCGGGAAATCGCCCGATAAGATCCCCCGTATCCGCGGGATTTCGATTCTCGTAGAATCGACCGTTAGCCGGGGCTACCCATTTACCGCCAATGAAGTTCTTGAAAGTCTTAGCCATGGGCCTGGGTGGTGCAGGTCATGGGCAACTCCACTCGAGCGCCTGCCTGGCGTACCCGACCCTGGGGAGCACCTCACGAGTCACGATGAACGCTCCCCAGAGCATCACCAGGAGCGCCACGAGGTGCGCCGTTCCCATTCGGCGGCGCCAGCTCGAAATGGCGCCCCATATTCCGGCGAGCACAACCACTCCGGCGGCGCCCATATAGAGGAAGAGCTGTACGCCACACGCATGCGCGTACGGCCACTGGGTCATTCCGATCGCAAGCGCACCGCCAAGGAGCACCTGCAGCCATGTTGCAAAGGAGGATCTGCGGTTTGTCGCCAGAGGGGCCAGAGCGGGGGTAGTCTTTGCGCCCGCCTGGGTTGGTACCGGCGCGGGACCAGCCGCGGGTGCCCGCGCGATGACCTTGTCGATCTCCGCCATCTCCTTGTCCCAGTCGCGATCGGCGCTCACGTTGCGTCCCGGCTCAGGCCATACCGCTCGATCTTCTTATACAGATTCGAGCGCGGCATTTTCAGCGAACGGGCGGTTTCCGAAACATTCCAGTCGTGCTCCTTGAGTTTTGCTTCGAGAAAACTTTTCTCCGCCTCGTGCTTGAATCCTTCGAAAGTTGCCCCGATAAACCGCTCCATCGGAAGCGGTTCCTCCGCATTGGCTGGAGGTTCTCCAAACATACGGTCGAGATCGGCAGCCATGATCGTTTTGCCTGGAATGAGGATGATAGCCCGTTCGATCGCATTCCGAAGCTCGCGGATGTTGCCCGGCCAGGAATGCTGCTGCAGGCGCCGGACAGCGCTCTCATCGAACCGTTTGCCGGGAAGACCCGTCGAGCGGGTGAGCAGATCGACAAAATGCTGGACCAGTGCCGGGATATCCTCGCGCCGTTCCCGGAGCATGGGCACGTGGATGGGGACGACGTTCAAGCGGTAGTATAGATCCTCCCGAAACTTACCGTCGGCTATTTCGTCCTCGACCTGTTTGTTGGTCGCAGCGATCACTCGAACGTCGACTTCAATCTGCTTGGACCCGCCGATGCGGGTCACGATGCCCTCCTGAAGAACCCGAAGCACCTTCGCCTGGGCGGCCAGCGACATATCCCCGATCTCGTCAAGAAACAACGTTCCCCCATCTGCCTGCTCGAACTTCCCGGCCCGGTCGGCAAAGGCGCCGGTGAACGATCCCTTCATGTGGCCAAAGAGCTCGCTTTCAATAAGCTCGGATGGAATGGCCGCACAGTTCACCTCGACAAAGGGTTTTGCCCGCCGAGGGGAGCGCTCGTGGATTGCGCGGGCGACGAGTTCCTTCCCGGTCCCGTTCTCGCCGGTGATCAGTACCCGCGCAGGCGTCGGCCCGACCTTTTCAATTGTCTCGATCACGTCGCGAAGCCCGCGACTCTCGCCCACCATCGCATAGCGGCTCTCTGCGACCTCGCGCAGCCGGGCATTCTCCCCCGCGAGCTCCGCCTGAGCCAGCGCGTTCCGGACGGTAACCAGCAGCCGGTCTGTATCCAGCGGTTTTTCGAGAAAATCAAAAGCACCGCGCTGCGTAGCCGTCACGGCAGTTGCAATGGAGCCGTGACCCGAGATCATGACAATTGGTGCAACGTGGTCCAGCGTCTTGATCCTGCTCAGGGTCTCCAGCCCATCCTGACCCGCCATCTTTACGTCGAGAAAGACAAGGTGAGGGCGGAACTCGGGATAGACTGAAATTCCCTCGGGTCCTGAGGGGGAAACACGGACATCGTAGCCTTCATATTCGAGAACCTGGCGCAAGGCCTCTCGGATACCCGGCTCGTCATCGATGACGAGGATGCGATGCTTCATGGTCTCGTTGTCCCAAAGAGAGTCACACCAGTCGGGCGGATGCGCACAGCGCTTATTCCATGAGGAACAGAAAAAGGCACCTCCGATGCACTGGCACCAAGAGCCCGCTCGAGCACCCGGGGAATGGTCGCCTTGGGAAATGGAAAGTTGCCCAGTGAAAGCCGGTCTACAATCCAGACGGCACGACCAGGCTCTGCCAGCTCCACCACTCCGCCCGCGGAGAGGTGGGACCGGTCACCGACCATCTCTCCCAATGGACCAAGCACACTCTTGGGAATTTTGCTGGTCACCAGGGAACCCTCAACGCTGATCCGCCGGTCTTCCAGTGTGACCCGGAGAGAATCGATCTGGTTCCGAAACACGGGATCGAGACCAGCCCCGATCACGGAGGCCATCTCGGAAGCGGTGAGAACCACCGAATCCGCATGCCACGCGTTGAGCGAGTCGATCTTGTCGAGCGCTCGGCGAGCACCAGTGTCGGTCGGATGGCCCTCCGACACACTGATAGTCGAGCGCGGCGCTGTGACCCGGTGCACGAACGCCAGCGCGCGGTCGCGATAGAGCCAGCCGGCCGCACAAAGAATGATGAGGCCCAGGCAGCCGAGGATCCGGAACGGAAGCGTCAGGCAGCCGGACATGAACTCAGTTCGATTACCTGCCGAGGCGTGTAAACGGAGCCGTTCCGCGCTTGCGCGCTTTCAAAGAGCACCAGCCGGTCCGCCAGAAGAGTGAGGGGAACAGGGCCGAACCCTTCTGCGGCATTCTGTAGTACTGTTTCTATCAGGGGAACATCGCTCTCCGCAACAGTGCCGAAAAATTTGATGGTGAGATGAAGTTCTTCAGGGCGAACCCAGTGCACCCGCCACCGGTCTTGCTGCAACACTTTGGGCAATTCGCCCAGCTCGCTCTGAGCCGGCTCAGGTACGGGGAAACCTGCGAAGAGTCGCATTGTCCCATTTACCTCGCGAGCACCGGAAGCAGCCCGCCCCGACGATAGCCCCGGGGATCGAGCTCCACTGCCGGGACGCCGATATCCTGAAAGAACTTGTTTACGGCGGGCCAGTTCTGCTCGATTAGCGGAAAGAAGGCAGGCTCAGCTTCAATACGGACACGCACGTCGTGGTGCCGAACGCGAAGATCACCAGCAACGCCAAGCGCACGGAGAAAGGCCTCGCCTCGCTCTACCTGGTGCAACCGCTCACGGGTTACGGCCAGGCCGAACTGAATGCGGCTCGAAAGGCAGGGCGAAGCCGGTGCATTCCAGGCCGGCAGTCCGAGCTCGCGCGCGGCGCTCCGCACCATCGCTTTCGTCCAGCCGAGTTCAAGGAGAGGAGACTCTATCCGGTACTCGGAGCCCGCACGGAGCCCCGGGCGATGCTCATTGGCATCATCGGCGTTGGTACCGTCAATGATCGTTGCGAAGCCGCGTTCCCGGGCGATGCCAGTTACCACCGCCCAGAGCTCGCCTTTGCAGAAGTAGCAGCGGTTTACCGGATTTGCGGCATAGTTCGGGTCGTTCAACTCATCGGTTGCTGCTTCAAGAACTGGAACTCCGAACTGAGCCGCAACGGCGAGCGCCGCATCATATTGAAATCGAGGATAAGAAGGGCTTCGGCCGATCACGGCCAGGAAACGTTCCGGTCCGAGCGCTCGGGTGCCGGCGACGGCAAGCAGCGCGGAATCGGTCCCGCCGGAATATCCCAGCAGGACACGCTCGAGTCCCGCGAGATGGGTTTCCAGTTGACCGAGGGTGGACATGGCTGAAACGTAATCCTCAAGTG
>JBDTQP010000192.1:0-5566 GCA_039932125.1 Gemmatimonadota bacterium | reverse complement strand
CGGCCTGGTACAACGAAGTCATCATGCGGGCCGAGCTGGCCGACTACAGCCCGGTCCGCGGCTGCATGGTGATCCGTCCGAACGGCTACGCGATCTGGGAACAGATGCAGCGCGCGCTGGACGACATGTTCAAGGCGACCGGGCATCAGAACGCCTATTTCCCGCTCTTCATTCCCCAGAGCTTTCTCGCTCGCGAGGCGGAGCACGTTGAAGGCTTTGCTCCGGAGCTTGCCGTTGTCACTCACGGGGGAGGTAAGGTACTGGAGGAGCCGTTGGTCGTCCGGCCTACCTCCGAGACAATCATCTACTCCATGTTCGCCAAGTGGATTCAGAGTTATCGCCAGCTTCCGCTGCTGATCAATCAATGGGCGAACGTGGTGCGCTGGGAATTGAGAACGCGCCTCTTCCTCCGCACAACCGAGTTTCTCTGGCAGGAGGGTCATACCGCGCACGCCACCGAAGCTGAGGCCGAGGCCGAGACGATCCAGATGCTCAACGTCTATCGCACATTCATGGAAGAATGGATTGCGATGCCGGTGGTGACGGGGCGGAAGACGGACGGCGAGCGGTTCGCCGGCGCATTGCGAACCTATGCCTGCGAAGCACTGATGCAGGACAACAAGGCACTCCAGGCGGGAACCAGCCACAACCTGGGGCAGAATTTTGCGAAGGCCTTCGACGTCCGGTTTCAAACAGAGGACGGCGGTCTCGACTACGTGTGGAGCACCTCGTGGGGCGTCTCGACCCGGCTGATTGGCGGGTTGATCATGACCCATAGCGATGATGCCGGCCTGGTGTGTCCTCCCCGGCTGGCACAGTTCCAGGTCATCATCGTTCCAATCTTCCGAAAGGAAGAGGAGCGCGAAGCGGTGCTCGGTGCGGCGAACTCGTTACTCCAGGAGCTGCGCAACGGCGGACTTCGAGCGCACCTCGACGCGCGCGAAGGCATGACCCCGGGTGCCAAGTACTACGAGTGGGAAGGCCGGGGAGCACCCTTCCGGCTGGAGATGGGGCCGCGCGACATCGCTTCGGGGACCGTCATGCTGGCGCGGCGAATAGGTGGGAAAAAGGAGCCGGTGCCCCTCGCCGGGATCGTCGATCGTGTCAAGGTCGAGTGCGATCAGATGCAGAGCCTGCTGCTGGAGAATGCGCGGACCCGTCGAGAGGCCGCGAGCCTCCGTGGCGCCACGAAAGAACAGTTCCTCGCGCACCTGGAAAATGTCGGCGGTTTTACCTACGCTGGGTTCTGTGGCGAAGCGAAATGTGAGGCCGAGATCAAGGAACAGACCAGGGCCACGATTCGAGTCTTGCCGGATCCCGAGTTCCGCTCCCCTGAGCCACCGTCCAGATGCATGTGGTGCGACCGGCCGAGTGTAGCAGAGGCCCTCTGGGCGAGGGCGTACTGATGGCGGGCGCTCCAGGGAATGGAACGGGCGGACCGCTGCGGGATCTGGCGCCGCTCTTTCAGGATGCCGGCCTGACCCGAGTCGGGCCGGACCTGCGCATGGGAGATGTGCCCCTGGCGGCGATCGCCGGGAAAGCCGGCACTCCGGCATACGTCTACAATGCTGAGATTATTCGTCGGAGTTATCGCGCGCTGGATGAGGCGTTCGCCGGGATTCCACACAAGATCTGTTATGCGGTCAAGGCGAACAGCAACCTCGCCGTGCTTCGAGTTCTGCGGGACTGTGGTGCCGGCGCCGACATCGTCTCCGGCGGCGAAATGCGCCGGGCGCTCAAGGCCGGGTTCTCCGCCGAGCGGATCGTGTTCAGTGGAGTAGGGAAGACCGAGGCTGAGCTGGAAGGCGCGGTCCGGGAAAGGCTGGGTCATGTCCACCTGGAATCGGTCGAAGAGATGGATGAGCTCGGCGCGGTCGCTCGTCGGGTTGGACAAAAGATGAAGGTGGGTATCCGGGTGAATCCGGAGGTGACCGCCAGGACGCATCCGTTCATCGCGACGGGGCAGGGCGGGATCAAGTTCGGAGTTCCCTTTGACCAGGTGCTGGACCTGGCCCAGGCGATTGCCCGCCATGAATGGCTCGAGCTGGATACCATTGCGATGCACCTGGGCAGCCAGCTCCTCGAGGCCGGCCCGTACTGCCAGGGCGTCGAGAAACTTCTCCAGCTCGTCGCGCGCATGAAGGCCGCCGGAATCACGACGCTTAATTCGATGGACATCGGCGGCGGGCTCGGTATCCGCTACCAGGATGAGACGCCACTGGATCCGCGCGAAGTCGCTCGAATGGTCGAGCCGCTGGTGCGATCGAGCGGACTCACCATCGTCCTCGAGCCGGGTCGTTTTCTCGTGGGTTCGGCAGGCGTGCTGCTGACCCAGGTGCTCTCACGCAAACATTCCGGCGGCAAAGACCTGGTCATCGTCGATGCGGGTATGAACGACCTCGTTCGACCCAGTCATTACGGAGCGTATCACGCTATGACTGAGGTGAAATCGGAGGGCCGCGCTCCCCTCCGGATGGACGTGGTGGGCCCGGTGTGCGAGACGGGAGATTTCCTGGCGCTTGACCGCGAGTTACCCGGCATGGTTCGGGGGGACCTTCTGGCGATCCTCGGCGCAGGCGCCTATGGCTTCGTCATGTCATCCACATACAACACCCGCCCCAGGCCGGCTGAGGTTATGGTGGACCGCGGACGCTGGGCCCTTGTCCGGCCCCGCATCAGGGAAGAAGAAATTTTTGCGCAGGAAACCGTCGAACCCCAATGGGAGGCATAGCTTGGCGGAGACTCACAGCGGCATTCTGATCATCGACTTTGGCTCCCAGTTTACCCAGCTTATCGCCCGCCGCGTTCGAGAAGCGCACGTCTACTGCGAAATTCACCCTCCCACGCGCTCCCTCAGCTGGATCAGGCAATGGAATCCCAAAGGCATCATTCTCTCCGGTGGACCGAATTCAGTCTACGGTGACAACGTGCCAAGCGCGGATCCTGAGCTGCTCGACCTGAGCGTGCCAGTGCTTGGCTTATGCTATGGTATGCAGCTGATGGCTCACCTCTCCGGCGCCCGGGTGGTGCGGGCCGACAGAAGGGAGTACGGCCGGGCGACGATCGAAGTCAAAGGCGGGAAACTCTTTTCCGGCTTCAAGCCGGGAGAAGAGACGTCGGTCTGGATGAGCCACGGGGATCACGTCGACGCTCCTCCGCCGGGCTTCACCCTCACCGCTTCGAGCGCTAACAGCCCGGTCGCCGCCTTCGAGCACCAGACGAAGCCGCTGTATGCGCTTCAGTTTCACCCCGAGGTCGCGCATACGCCCCGCGGTGGCGAGCTCATTCAGAATTTTCTCTTCGAGATCTGTGGCTGCACCCCGGACTGGACACCCGGGCATTTCATTGAGAGTGAAATCGCGAAGATACGCGAGGTCGCCGGAGACAAACGGGTGATCTGCGGACTCTCGGGGGGTGTCGATTCATCGGTGGCCGCTGCGCTGGTGCACCGGGCGGTCGGTGACAAGCTGACCTGCATCTTTGTCGACCACGGCCTGCTCCGCGAAAACGAGCGCAGCCAGGTCGAGCAGACGTTCCGCCGGCATTTGGGAATCGATCTCCGGACGGCGGACGCCTCGGACGTCTTTCTCAAGGCGCTTGCCGGAGTCAGTGATCCGGAAGAGAAGCGCCGGCGCATCGGTCACACGTTCATCGATGTATTTGAGGAGCAGGCCAGTGAGCTGGGTCCCGACGTTGGATTCCTGGTGCAGGGCACGCTCTACCCGGATGTGATCGAATCCATTTCGCCGCGCGGCGGGCCCAGCGTCACTATTAAGACGCATCACAACGTCGGCGGCCTTCCGGAACGGCTTCCCTTCAAGCTGATCGAGCCGTTGAGAGAGCTGTTCAAGGACGAAGTGCGGCAGGTGGGTCGCGAGCTGGGGCTTCCCGAGGAAATGGTCGGGCGTCATCCATTCCCCGGCCCCGGACTCGCTATCCGGATCCTGGGTGAGGTCACCAGGCCGAGCCTGGACATCCTGCGAAAGGCAGACAGTATCTATATCGAGGAGATCCGGGCGGCGGGTCTCTACGATGAGATCTGGCAGGCTTTTGCTGTTCTGCTTCCAATCCGGTCCGTCGGTGTCGTGGGCGACGACCGCAGCTACGACCAGGTCGTGGCGCTTCGTGCCGTCACCAGCCGCGACGGCATGACGGCCGACTGGTATCCCTTTCCCCCTGACGTGCTCGGCCACATTTCAAACCGCATCGCGAATGAAGTGAGTGGAGTCAATCGCGTGGTGTATGATGTCAGCTCCAAGCCGCCGGCTACAATTGAATGGGAGTAGGTCTGCGAGTGCCAGTTTAGTGCTGGTGCTGGTGCTGGTGCTGGGTGCTGAGTGCTAAGTGCTAAGTGCTAAGTGCTAAGTGCTAAGTGCTAAGTGCTAAGTGCTGGGTGCTCACTCTAACTGGTTTTGATTAGGGTGCCGTTTCGGGGCGAGCCTGAGGCAACACCTGACGTTTTGTACTCTGCACCCGGTACTATGCACCGTTAGTGCTGCACCCTGCACTATTCCCATAGTACATTAGTAGCTCGCAAGCCGGGCCACTCCTCAATCTGTTTCGAATCGACAGCTCATGAGAAACTCCACCTCTTCTTCTGTGATGGATTCCGCGTCGCTTGCCGACGCGTGGCCGATCCTTACAGCGGAAGAGCGCATGGAGGGATTTAACCTTCTTGGGCGGGTTGATGCCGAGGCATTTTTCCTGGGCCTGGGCACGAGAGAACAGGTGCAGATTCTGGAGAGCCTGTTGCCGGCGGAACGGCGTTCCTGGATGCGGCTGCTGGCGCCGGACGATGCTGCCGACGTTCTGCAGGAAGCGCCCGATGATCTGCGCACGGAGCTGATGAGTCTGCTGGATTCCCCGGCTCGCCTCGAGGTCAGTGCGCTGCTGGCCTATGAGGAAGACGAGGCTGGCGGGCTGATGAATCCGCGATATCTCCGGGTTCGACCGGAGATGACAGTGGATGAAGCGCTGCTTTACATTCGAAAGCAGGCGCTGCAGGGGATCCAGATCGTGAACTATGCCTACGCCCTCGATGCCCAGTCCCGTCTCCTCGGCGTCGTGTCCTCGCGTGAGCTCTTTGTTTCCCCTTCGGAGCGGCTGGTGCACGAGGTCATGAAGACCGACATGTTCACCGTGTCGGAAGAGACTGACCAGGAGGCCGTCGCCAAGCTGCTGGCCGAGCACGACCTGCTGTCGATTCCAGTGCTCGATGCCGAAGGACGAATGAAGGGCATCATTACGGTCGATGACGTCGTTGATGTCCTCCAGGAGGAAGCGACTGAGGACATTCAGAAAATGGGTGGTACTGAAGCCCTCGACGCCCCTTATCTCGAGGTCGGCTTCGGCACCATGGTGCGGAAGCGGGGTGGCTGGCTGGCCGTGCTTTTCCTGGGCGAAATGCTGACGGCCACCGCCATGGGATACTTTGAGCATGAAATTGCCCGCGCCCTCGTGCTGATGCTTTTCGTCCCGCTCATCATCAGCAGTGGTGGGAACTCCGGGTCTCAGGCCACCACGCTGGTCATCCGGGCCATGGCACTGGGTGAGGTCCGTCTGCGCG
>JBDTQP010000191.1:0-5573 GCA_039932125.1 Gemmatimonadota bacterium | reverse complement strand
TTCGCTTCTCTCGAGACCAGCCGATTGTCCGCTATGATGTTCGCATCGATCCGGACGACACGAGCGGCTGGCATGTGGAGATGCACCTGGACAACATGCCCGACACTTTTCGGCTCGCGATGGCGGCGCACCCGATATACGATGACCGGTACTGGCGATACGTCGAGGACTTGAGGGTAACGACTCCGGCCGGAGCCGGGGTGATCGCCCGGGAAGACAGCGCGCTCTGGCGGATTGCTGCTCCCGGTGGGGACGTTACGGTCAGCTATCGCATTCGCGTTCCACCTCCGTCCGCCATTCCACGCGCCGCCTGGCGGCCCTATCTGTCCCCAACCGGTGCGCTGTTCGGTGGTCCCCATACGTTCATGTATTTGCCGGGAAGCGAGCTCGCGCCGGCGTATGTGCGGCTCCACGTACCTGCCGGGTGGGCCGTGGCGACCGGTCTGACGCCCACGGCGGACTCGTCTGTCTTCTTCGCACCGTCTGCCGATGTGCTGATTGACTCTCCAATCCTGACTGGAAAGCTGCATCGCTGGATGTTCGATGTTGACGGAGTTCCGCACACCATCGCGTACTGGCCGGCCGGCACGACAATTTCATTCGATAGCGTTGCTTTTGTCTCCAGTATCCAGAAGCTGGTTCGCGAGGCCGTGACACTGTTCGGGCGACCGCCCTACCGCGAGTACTTCTTTCTCTTCGAGGACGAAGCCTACGGTGCCCTCGAGCATATCAATTCGGTCTCCCTCGGCGCGCCGCAAGCGGCACTCGCCGGGGATCCCTATGCGTCGCTCGAAGAAACGGCGCACGAGTATTTCCATACCTGGAACCTGTTGCGCATCCGACCAGCAGAATACCGAAGCGTGGACTACCGCACACAGCCGCCGGTTGCGGGACTCTGGTTCAGTGAAGGGCTGACGATGTTCTATGCGGATCTTCTCCTTCGCCGGGCCGGGTTGCCGCTCCCGGACTCGACGCGGATCAGCCACCTCGAGGGTCTTATCGCCCGCTATCTGGGCAATCCTGGCGATTCTCGTTTCTCAGCCGAGGCGGTGAGTCGACTTGCCTACAATTCCCGGCCGGACGCTCTCGGTGACTATGACGCAAGCACCCACCTCCAGGGTGAGCTCCTGGGCACCATGATGGATCTTGTCATCCGGGCGGAGACGCAGGGCGAGCATTCGATGGACGATGTCATGCGTCTGATGCTGGAGCGTTTTTCGGGCGAGAAAGGCTTTCTCGGCGCTGATGTGGAGGCAGCCGTTCACGAGGTGTGCAGCTGCGATATCAGCCCAATGTTCGAGAAGCATGTGCGGAGCGGTGGAACTGTGATTGACTTCGACCACTACCTGGCCCTGATTGGGCTTCGGGCGCGGGTTCGACTGGAAAGGGTGATGGACGGGAATGTTCCCGCCCTGGACCTGCGCGTGTGGGCCTGGCAATCGCCCGATAGCATCCTGCGTCTGACCGTGTCCGATCCGCAGAGTGTCTGGGGCAGGGCAGGGCTCCACAGCGGTGATCGGATAGTCTCGGTCAATGGCAGGACCATCCGCAGCTGGCCGGAGTTCAGAACCATGTTGCGCTCGGTTCGTTCAGGCGAACATGTGCGGGTTCTGGTCCAACGGGACACCAGCTCCTACGTGGGGAACGTCGTCGTCAGGGGCTACGCTCAGCCAGTGGTCACCATCGAGGTGGTTCCCGGGATTACCGAACTACAGCGGCGCCTGCAGGCTCAGTGGCTTCGGGGCGATGGATAGCTGGCAGCTCCCGCGATCGCGCTTCGGGAGGATTGAGACTGAAACCTTGCTCATGCCCGGCCAACCGGTTAAATCGAGAGAGGGCATTGAGCACGTCAATCTGTACTCATGGAGGTCTCATGAGCCGAGAGTATGAAATCATTATGCGATCTTCTGGCATCATAGCTGGCATCCCGGTCATATCAGGCACCCGGATTCCAATCGAAAACCTGGTCGAAGCGCTGAAGGCAGGCCGCGGCATCGAGGGCTTCCTCACGGATTACCCCATGATCACGGAAGTCCAGATTACCAACCTGCTGGTCCTGGCGCTGGAGCTGGTGGTGGACCGAAGGGAGCGGCTGATGGATTCTTCCGGTCCTGAGGCCACACTTCCATAACTTTTCGGTTGGCCCTTCAAGAAGCGGGAGCGCGCACAATCGCGCTCCCGCTTTATGGTTTGCCCAAAGCAATTCTTACCGCGCTGCGGAATCGTCCTGCATCATCCCGAAAATGTTTCCTTCAGTATCCTTGGCGTAGGCGAGCCAGCCAATACCTGGAACGGCCATTTTAGGAAGGGCAATTGTCCCGCCAAGCTGGGTTACCATGGCGACTTTCTCGTCCAGTGAGGAGACCCCAAGGGTACAGGGATAAGCATTCACAGCCTGGCCTTCCGTCGGCGGCGGTCCCATCCGCCGCACCATTCCCCCGTTGATACCCGGTTCCGTGCCAGGTCCGGTCTCGATCAGCCAGTAGTCGGAAGGTCCTTCCCACCTGGTGAACTTCCAGCCCAGGAGACTCTGATAGAACGTCAGTGCTCGCTCCGGGTTATCGGCGTGGACCTCAAAATGAATGATGCGGGACATGGGTACCTTGATGATTGTGGGGAGTGTCAGCGTTACCCGGCATGCCGACGAGATTCGCCCATATCCGGTTTCAGGATCATATCTGGCGAAGCTCGGAACTCCCAGCCGAACTCCCCATGCGCTTTACCAGGCGTCTAATAGTGACCGCCGCACTAACGATTGTGCATGTGCATGAGGTCCACCAGCTCATCGTACATCGCCTCGGCTTTTTCATCGCCGAGCTTGATCGCCGCTGTCGCACAGTGCTTGAGGTGATTTCGAAGCAGCTCGCGGCCGACCGATCGGAGCGCCTCCTGGACCGAGCTGATCTGGGTCAGGATGTCGGCGCAGTAGCGATCGCCTTCCACCATTTTGTGCAACCCGCGCACCTGCCCCTCGATGCGACGCAGCCGCTTGAGATTTCGCGTCCGGATGTCTGGATCCACCTTTACCGCGTTGCGCGCCGCGGGTGAGGTGCCCGCCGGTGCCGTGGACGGGGAGGAGGGTGATCGGGGCATGATTAGTCCTTTCTCGCGTAAAGCGGAGCCAGGCGTTTCAACCGAAGACTGTTGGTCACCACGCTGACGCTGCTCAGCGCCATGGCCGCGCTCGCGAGCACCGGACTCAATTGCACACCCAGGACGGGGTACAGCACACCCGCTGCGATCGGCATCCCAATGATGTTGTAGACAAAAGCCCAGAAGAGATTCTGTCGCATCGTTCGCATGGTTCGGCGCGAGAGATGAATGGCCTCCGCGACGCTCCGAGGATCGCTTCGCATCAGCGTTACATCCCCTGCCTGGACGGCGATGTCCGTTCCGCTCGCCATGGATATGCCGACGTCCGCCTGGGCGAGCGCGGGCGCATCGTTCACTCCGTCGCCCACCATCGCGACCACCTCGCCCGCAGCCTGGCGCAGCGTAACCTGCTCCACCTTGCCGCCCGGAAGGACACCGGCCACGACTTCCGTAATTCCCGCCTGGTGTGCCACTGCAGCGGCGGTTTCCTGGTTGTCCCCCGTCACCAGCACGACCTTGATTCCCATTTGTGTGAGCTGGTCCACTGCCGCTCGACTGGTCGGTTTCACCGGATCGGCAACCGCGATGATCCCGGCCAGATCGCCATTGATGGCGGCATACATCGTTGACCTCGCTGCCCGGGAGAGCCGGTCTATCTCACGTTGCATCGGAGCGATCACGACTCCCAGTGCCTGCATCAGCGACGCATTTCCCAGAGCCATGGTCTGCCCCTCGACGATCCCGGTTACGCCCTGACCTGGTCTCGACTCGAAGGAGACGGGCTCGTCGAGCGGCATGCGCCGCCTTGTCGCTTCGTCCACGATGGCAGAAGCGAGAGGGTGCTCGGATCGTTGTTCCAGCGATGCCGCCATGCGCAGGAGATGGTCGGGATCAATGCCGGCAGCCGGTACGATATCTGTGACTGCCGGTTTGCCCAGCGTGATTGTGCCGGTCTTATCGAGAAGGACAGTGGTGATTGCGTGGGCTCGCTCCAGCGCCTCCCCGCCCTTGAAGAGAAGACCCCATTCCGCCCCTCGGCCGGTCGCGACCATGACAGCAGTAGGCACCGCAAGGCCCATGGCGCAGGGGCACGCAATGATCAGGACGGCGACGGCGGCAGCGAAGGCGCGGACAAACGGGGCCTGATCAGCCAGGAAATACCAGCCGACGAACGTGAGAATGGAAGCCGCCACGACCACGGGCACAAAGATCGAGCTGATGCGATCGGCCAGGCGCTGAATGGGAGCCCGCGAGCCCTGGGCTTCCCGCATGAGCTGGACGATCCGCTGGAGCACACTGGCAGATCCCAGCGTGGTCGCCTGGAGCTGAAAGGTGCCGGTGCTGTTCATCGTCCCGCCGATCACTGGCGCACCCTCACTCTTCATCACGGGGACGGACTCGCCGGTCAACATGGATTCATCCACCGCGCTCCTGCCGCGGGTGACGATTCCATCCACCGGCACCCGCTCGCCCGGCCGGACGATCACGACAGTGCCGGCGTGCACCTGGTCGAGCGGCAACTCGACCTCACCGCCCGGCGTGATCACCCGCGCAGTGGCAGGCTGCAGTCTGACGAGCGCCCGGAGCGCGGTCGAAGTCTGCCGCTTCGCCCGGGCTTCGAGGGTGTTGCCGACCAGGATCAGCGCAATGATCATGATGATCGCGTCGTAGTACACGTCGGGCGCAACGCCACGCTGCAGGAAAGCGCCGGGATAGAATGTGGCGATCAGGGAATACAGAAATGCGGCGCCGGTGCCCAGGGCAATGAGCGTGTTCATGTCTGCGGCTCGATGCCGGGCGGCCGCGAAGGCGCGAACGTAAAAGTGCCGGCCGGCCCAGAGCATGGTGCTCAGAGTAAGGAGAAGCAGCATCCCCAGCAGAACACCGGGCGCGATCCGGTACAATCCCGGCAGAATCGATCTGAGCAGCGGAGTGAGATGGTGCATGGTCCACTGCATGAACGGATCGGAGGTGCCGGAGCCGGCGACCAGGCGTTCGCCGGCAGTCATGAGCGGCATGGAGAGGAGCATGGCAACGGCGGCCGCGACGAGACTCACGACCGCCTTCAGCCGGAAATCGCGGAACTCCTCCTCGTGCGCCCGGTCGCCTTCGTGGTCTTCCATGGCCGGCTGATTCATCGCCGGCACGTCTGAGCCATAGCCCGTTGACCGGATGGTATCGACGAGGCTCTCGGGTGACGCTTCGTCCGGATCGTAAGTGACCGTGGCGTTGCCGAGCAGAAGGTTTACTGATGCGTCTTCGACGCCCGCCGCACTGCTCAGTACGCGTTGCACGCGAGCCTGGCAGGCCGCGCAGGTCATACCTGTCACCGGCAGGGTGGTAGTCACCTTTGCGAGCGGCTTCTCAGCAGTGTTCGATTGTTCTGGTTTGACGCTATTGGACATGTCAGCTCTGAGGTTGAAAGCGGTAAGCGGTGAGCGGTGAGCGGTGAGCGGTGAGCGGTGAGCGGTGAGCGGTGA
>JBDTQP010000190.1:0-5706 GCA_039932125.1 Gemmatimonadota bacterium | reverse complement strand
TCGGGTCGAGTTCGACGTCGTGCAGGGCCAGAAGGGTCCCGCCGCGGAGAACGTAAGAAAGATGTAAGGCTCAGGGGCCGGCGTTCATCCGAACGCCGGCTCCGTTCTTTCCAGGAGAAGCAATGATTGAAGTAACTCTGGGCGAAAATGACAGCATCGAATGGGCGCTGAAAACCTTCAAGCGCAAGATGGTCCGTTCCGGCATCCTTCGGGATCTACGTAAGTACCGGTACTATGTAAAGCCGGGCGAGGCGCGGAATCTCAAGTCTGCCGAAGCGGCTCGCCGCCGCCGGAAGGCCAAGCGGAAAGAGCAGCAGTAGCCCCGTATTCCTGCCATCGCCTGGAGATCACGGCCCCGTTACGGGGCCGTTGGTGTTTCTATCCTCTGTTCCTCTCCAACAAAAAACAGGCGCGGCCCCTTGGGGGGCCGCGCCTGACCTGGATTTTGGTTCGGCTACTTCCGGCGTTCCTGGGGCAATCTGCTATTGCCGATCGCCTTGATCACCTGCCGCAGGGTTCCCGGCAGTGCAGCCTCGCCTGAGCCGCCATAATTATCCGATTGCTGGTTGAGCCACGCTCTGAGCGCGCCGTACTGCCTGGCCGCATCCGCGTCATCAAAATCTATGGCGTCGCCCGACCACTGATACTTGCCGTCCTGGTCCTGAAGGAGACTGAAAACACTGTCCATCTGGGTGAGCAGAAGATTGGTCAGACGCAGGGTTTCCGCGCCTTCGCGCTGGCTGGCGCGTGTATTCCAGGTACCCAGATCGCGCGGCGTCCAGTCCAGGTTCCGCCCACCGGAGCCTACGGTATCCTGGTAAGCCTGTTCGATTCGGGTTTCCTGGCTGCGATACTGACGTAGCGCACTGTTGGCCGATCCAATCAAACGACGCGTGTCCTGCAGCCCGGAAGTGGTGGTGAGACGAGAGCGGAGGAACATCTGGGTAAACCCGATCTGGAGCATCCGCAGCTCGAGCTCGGAACGGGCGTCCGCATAAGCTGCACCATAGTGCTGAACCAGGTTCGCGGCGGGGATCGAGTTCTTTGCGTCCCCAGTGGTTGTTCCTACCAGCTGGCCCGTCGGCAGAGGAATGCTCATGTTGACCCGCGGAGCCGCGACCCGGATGATATCGGGAGCGCTATCGTTCCTCGCGGAGCGAGAGGAGTCTGGAGCAGGGGTTACGGGAGTGGGAGTGCCGCCGGTGGTCGCTACGCTGCCCACGGGGGTCTCGACTGAAGACATGCCGCCGAAGGCCTGAGTCCGGGGAACTTCCGCGGAGGCCACGCTCGGAGTCTCGCCCGCGTTTCGGTTCCATGGATGCCACGCAACAATGCCGATCACCAGTACCGCGGCGGCTGCGATGCCGACAAGGGCCGGTTTCGGGCTGCGCTTACGTTTCACGAACTGAGTGTGAGCAATCTCGGGTGCGTGGTGAATGTCGAGTTTCGCGGCCTCGTCAATTTCAATGGGACCATTCAGGACGGGCTCGGTGCGCCGATAGGGCTCCTGGATGGGAGCCGGCGCAGTGAGATCGAAGATCTCCGGATCGCCCTGGTGGATCATCGGATCCGGCCGATCCGGCCGATCCGGCCTGATCGGAGCCGGCTCCAGCAGAGAGAGAAGTTTGTCGACCTGCGGAGTGGAGCTCTCTGGATGAGTCAGCGGAGCCGGTTTGACGGGAGCGTGACTCTCCTTGCCATTGGTTGCGCGCGGGTTCCCGGCTTCGGGCTCGACCAGGTCGAGGCCATCTCCGAGATCCGGAATCTTGGGAGCCTGGCTTGGGATTACCGTTCCACGATACGGCATCGCGGTCGTCTGATGCCCGACTGCGGCACCGTTTCCATTGGCGGCGTGCGCCCCATTTCCATTCGGGCGACTCTGGCCATTCCCGTTGCCGTTCGGCGCAGCCTTCGGCACGACCACGCCCTCCATCACGCTTTCGTGCGCCCGGACTGCGGGTGCGTCAGGTTTCCGGGGTTGCGGTATGGTGAGTTTCTTTGGCGCCCTGGCACTTTCCATCTCGGCCACAACTTCCAGCAGCTGGGCGCGCGCAGCCGTCTGAGGAATTTCTGTGTCGTTCCGGCTCGGCTGTGGAGCGGTCGCTTGAGATGCGGCTGGTCGTACGGCGTTGACGACCTGGCGTTTAGATCCGTCTGCGGTGTTTGGGCGTGCTGGACTCTGAATGCGGGAGAGAGCGATCTGGTAGTGGGGATGGTTCGTGACCGAAAGCCAGCGGTCAGCCCGCTGGTGATAGATCAATGCCCCACCATCGATCTCGCCCGCCTGGATGGCGTCGGTGAGCTCGTCGATAGAGTTGCAGGTCGTCTCATTACCCGACGCGAGCTTGATGCGGTACATGGCTCAGCCCTCGGTGGAAGTACTTCGGGCTGGCTGTCGGCGCCGCCCGTATGTGAGCGGCTTTCCTTAAAGCAACCTGTGGGCCAATTTCAAGGTGTTGATTTTGAAAGACTTGGAAGGGACTTTCAGAGGGAGCGCACAACCAGGCTCTGCACTTTGCGATGATCGTGGCGAGTCGGGACTCAAGAGGGGAACATCGAGGATGATACCTGGAAAGGTGTTGGTCCTCTTACTGTCGCAACCTTGGTGACTCAAAGATTAACGAATTCAGCGCCTGATCTCGGGCTCGTACCGGCACCGTCATGCAAGATGTCGCACCCATTTAGTCATGGGCATACAAGTGGTCTGTAATCGCGAGCGATCAGACGCGTTCCACAACCGCGGGGGGGGCGTGTGGGTTTCCGCCTGCTCTGGACCCGTGCTGCTTCACATAGGCGTAGGTAAACTCCGCCCCGAAGAGCATGATCTGTGAGGAGTAATAGACCCAAAGCATGATGATCACCACGGAGCCGGCGGCTCCGTAGGTGGATCCTATGGTACTTCGCCCAAGGTAGAGCCCGATAATCAACTTGCCGATCGTAAAGAAGAACGCAGTGAAGGCCGCGCCAACCCATACATCCCGCCACGCCAGCTCGACATCCGGTAGCACTTTGTAGATCATGGCGAAGAGGAGGGTTGTAAATCCAAATGAAATCAGAGAATTGACGGCTTGCCACAGGGCGGTCCCGGCAGGTAGACGCGATTGCATGAAATGACCCAGCGCGGCAAGCGCGGCGCTGGTCGCAAGTGAGACCAGCAGGAGAAAGCCGATAGCCATCACCATTCCGAACGAGAGCAGGCGTCCCCGGATGTATCCGCGAACGACATGGTTTAAAGGGCCTTTCACATTCCAGATCGAGTTCAGTGACCCCTGGAGTGCGAAGAAGGCACTCGTGGCCCCCAGGAAGAACGTGATCATGCCAATGACTGCGGCAATGATGGACTGCTCGGGTTTACTCGTCGCCGCCAGCATCGATTGCACCGCTTCGGCGCCACTCTGCCCGATCAGGCCATTGATCTGGTTCACGACTTCCCCGCGGGCGGCTTCCTGGCCGAACAGCAGCCCGGCGACGCCGATCACGACAATGAGGATCGGGGCCAGGGCGAAAAGTGTGTAGTATGCGAGCGCGGCCCCCAAACGGGGCACGTTGTCGGCATCCCACTTGATGAACGCCGCCTTGATGATCTGCCACAGGGTCTGCAGTCTCTGAAACACAGTTCTTCTCCTGGTTCTCCCAGTCCACATGAATGCCTATCGCTCGAGTTCGCTCGGCGAGGCGGATGGCATCATGCGAGGCATGAGAATGGGCATTGCTATCGAAATAGACATACGCATCGCGCGGGCGGCCACCCGGTCCATGGGACCATGCGGCCAGTCGATCCGCCCAGGTCGCGAGCTCGAGATCCTCGTAGCGGCTTGCGTAGAGTGCGCGTGAGCCATGCAGCCGCACATAGCTGAACTTCGCCGCAAACACCTCTTCATAGGGAAACTCTCCCGCACTATCGGCAATCACCATCGCAATGCCATAGCGGTGCAGGAGTTCATAACACTCGCTGGTGAAGTAGGACGGGTGCCGCGCCTCCAGCACATGCCTGGACTGGAGTGGAACCCGTCAGTGGAGCGAGGGCTCGGCGACTCGCTCGTCATGTTGCGTAACCGCTGATACCCAAAAAAACGCCCTTGCCCCCTCTGCCGCCCGAGCCATAGGAGTATGTATTGGCCTGCGGAGGGACCAGCCATGACACGCCTCACAATAGCCGGTGGTGAGCGGTCTCACTCCCGGCCGATCCGCGTTGGCCCAACTTCCCCAGCCGGTTTATTCTTCCGCCCCGACTCAACCTGAAGCGTGCCTGTGTCGCGTTGGCCTCATTCCATTTTCCGCTGGAAATCCCGCCGTAAGCGGACGGGTTCACTTCATTCACTCGGAATCGTAGCCAGTCCAGAGCTGGGCAATGCACGCGAGGTGCTGGTTTATCTCCCCGCATCATATCAGCGGGGTGAACGGCGTTATCCTGTCATTTATATGCACGACGGCCAAAACCTCTTCGACCCGAAGACCAGTTTTTCGGGAGACTGGGGGCTCATGAGCGCATTGGCCCTCGACTCGAGGCGCGGGTTGGAGCCGCTTGTCGTCGCTATTCCCAACGTGGGGGAGGACCGGATCGCCGAGTACAGCCCGTTCCCTGATCAGAAGGCCGGCGGTGGCCAGGGCGATCGGTACCTCGATTTTATCATTCAGACGCTCAAGCCTGGTATCGATGAGGCTTTTCGAACTGTTTCCGGCCGGGAAGGAACCGGCATCGGTGGCTCCTCAATGGGGGGACTGATCAGCCTGTATGGTTATTTCAGACGGCCTGAGGCATTCGGGTTTGTTGCGGCGCTGAGCCCGTCACTCTGGTTTGCGAACGGCGCTATCTTCCCTTTCATTGAAGCCGCGCCGTACATTCCCGGTAAGATCTACCTCGATACTGGCACAGCTGAGGGCGCAGAAAGCCTCGCCAACGCGCGCCGTATGCGGGGCCTGCTGCAGGCGAAGGGATACCGCGAGGGCGTGAATATGCGCTGGGTCGAGGAAGCGGGTGCGGAACACACCGAAGCCGTGTGGGGTCGCCGGTTCAAATCTGCTCTCCCTTTTTTGCTTAAGCCCTGAGGAGCCGAGTGAAATCCCAACATCACCGATGGCACAGCCCGGCCCTGGACAAGCCGATGGATCTCCTGGTCTTCGGTCATGCCGGCGCCAAGCTCCTGGTCTTCCCTACTTCCATGGGAACATACGCGGAATGGGCGGACCGCCGGATGCACGAGGTCCTGCACGATCACATCGAGCAGGGCTGGATCCAGATGATCTGTGTGGACCAGGTCAACAATGAAAGCTGGAACGGCGACACGATCCATCCGGGCGCTCGCGCGTGGCGACACCTGCAGTACGATGCCTATCTCGAGCGGGAAGTGGTGCCCTTCATGGGCAGCATCAACCCCAATCCTTTTGTGATCGCCACCGGCGCCAGCCTTGGAGCGTATCAGGCCGCAGCCTTCGGGATGAGACATCCCACGCTCGTGCAGCGCATCATCGGTATGAGCGGGCTCTATGACATCAAGCGTCTGACCGGTGGCTATTCCGACCAGAATGTCTATCAGTCCAATCCCATGGACTTCATCGTACACGAACACGATCCCGACCGGCTCGATGCGCTTCGCCGTCAGGACGTCATTATCGCGATCGGCAACGATGATCCTTCCATTCACAACAATCGCGAGTTTTCCGGGATTCTCTGGAACCGGGGCATCGGTCATGCGCTCCGCGAGT
>JBDTQP010000189.1:0-5755 GCA_039932125.1 Gemmatimonadota bacterium | reverse complement strand
TGCAGGGTGCAGGGTGCAGGGTGCAGGGTGCAGGGTGCAGGGTGCAGGGTGCAGAGTGCTGGGTGCTACGTGCTGGGTGCTGAGTGCTGAGTGCTACCGGAGGTGATTTCCCACGCCCATCGGTTATCGCTTCCCGTTTACCGTTTACCGCATACTGTTTACCGTTCAGATATGCGCAAAACTATCTGGCTCTTCATCGCGCTGCTCGGTGCCGCCGGCTGGGGGATGCTCGCGCTCCATCGTGGTGAATCTGTCAGCGCCGCCTGGCTGGTACTTGCTGCGGTCGGGACCTACCTCGTGGCCTACCGTTTTTACAGTCGCTTTCTGGCCGAGCATGTTTTCGGGCTGGACAATCGGCGGGCGACGCCGGCGGAGCGGCTCAACAATGGATGTGATTTCGTCCCGACCAGCCGATGGGTGCTGTTCGGTCATCACTTCGCGGCGATCGCGGGCGCCGGACCGCTCGTGGGTCCGGTGCTTGCCGCCCAGTTTGGATACCTGCCCGGCACCATCTGGATCGTGTTCGGTGTCGTGCTCGGCGGAGCGGTCCAGGACTTCGTCATTCTCTTCGCTTCGATGCGCCGCGACGGCAAGTCGCTCGGCCAGATGGCAAAAGAGGAGATCGGACCGGTCACCGGTCTCCTCGCCATGGCTGCCGTCCTTGCAATCATGGTCATCCTGCTCGCTGTGCTGGCACTGGTGGTGGTGAACGCGTTGCGGGACAGCGCATGGGGAGTCTTTACCATCGCGTGCACCATTCCCATCGCGATCATCATGGGATTCTGGATGAAGGTGTGGCGGCCGGGAAGAACGATTGAGGCTTCCATCTTCGGGGTCGTCATGCTGCTGATCGCGCTCGTCGCTGGCCGGTATGTGGCCGAGTCATCCACGCTGGCGCCGATCTTCACGCTGAGCGCGCTGCAGATCGCCGGGTGGATGATCGTCTACGGATTTGTCGCCAGCGTGCTGCCTGTCTGGATGCTGCTCTGCCCGCGGGACTACCTCTCGACCTTCATGAAAATCGGCACCATTCTCCTTCTTGCCGTGGGGATCCTGGTCGTGCTCCCTCCGCTCAAAATGCCGGCACTGACCCGATTCGTTGATGGGTCGGGTCCGGTGTTCGCCGGCAAACTCTTTCCCTTCGCCTTCATCACCATCGCCTGCGGTGCCATCAGCGGATTTCACGCGCTGGTCGCATCCGGAACCACCCCCAAGATGCTTCGCCGGGAGAGCGATGCGCGGATAATCGGATATGGCGGAATGTTGATGGAATCGTTTGTCGCGGTGATGGCCATCTGTGCGGCCGCTGTGCTCGACCCGGGAGTGTACTTCGCGATGAACGCACCGCTCGCCACGCTGGGAGGAAACCTCGATGCCGCAGCCGAGACCATCAGGACATGGGGATTCACCGTTACGCCGGAGCAGATGCGGAACCTGGCCAGCTCCGTGGGAGAAACCAGCCTCCTGGCTCGGACCGGCGGCGCCCCCTCACTCGCGGTCGGCATGTCCACCATTTTCAGTGGCGCCTTCGGCCGGAGCCTGACGGCGCTCTGGTATCACTTCGCCATCATGTTCGAGGCGCTGTTTATTCTGACCACGGTAGATACAGGCACTCGCGTCGGTCGGTTCATGCTCCAGGAGCTGGGTAGCCACCTCTGGAAACCGCTTGGCCGGACCTCCTGGTACCCAAGCATCGTTCTTACCTCGGCGGCCGTGGTCGCCGGATGGGGCTACTTCCTCATACAGGGCGTGCTCGACCCGCTGGGGGGCATCAATTCGCTCTGGCCACTCTTCGGAATCAGTAACCAGCTGCTGGCCGGCATCGCGCTCTGCGTCGGGACCACCGTACTAGTCAAAGCGGGCAAGGCTCGTTACGTCTGGGTCACAATCGTGCCGCTCGTATGGCTGCTGATTGTTACCCTCACCGCCGGTTATCAGAAGATATTCTCACCGGAGCCCAAACTTGGTTTTCTGTCACATGCCAGCTGGGTACGACAGCAGATCGCCACTGGCGCCATGGAAGCTGCCCGAGGCGCCCGTCTCATTTTCAACGACCAGCTGGATGCGGTTGTAGCCGGGGTCTTTATGATGGTCGTGCTTCTTGTTGTCGTGATGTCGGTTCGCGAATGGTTACTGGTTCTATCGAAACGCAAAGAAATGACATCCAGTGAAAGCCCTTTCGTCGAAACGGCACTCCCCGCATGACCTCCATTCGAAACCTGCTGCAGGTCGTTCGGCGAATAGCCGGCATGCCGGATTATGAGCGATATGTCGAGCACTTGCGCTCCTGCCATCCGGAGCAATCCATTCCGGGGCGACGGGAGTACTACGAGCGATACCTTGATTCTAGATACGGCAGTGGAACCAGCCGCTGCTGCTGACAAGACGGTAGTTTACTCACCACCACCAATCATCCATTCACCCAATCCATTTGATTCCCCTGCTGCGTATTCTCTGCCTCGGCGATAGCTATACCATCGGCGAGAGCGTCGCCGGGACCGAGCGCTGGCCCGTCCAGCTGGTGGCTCAGCTCCGCGCGCGTGGGATTGATGTTCCTGATCCGGTCATCATTGCGAAAACCGGCTGGACCACGGGCGACCTCAACGCGGCAATTGATGAGACTCAACCACAAGGACCATTCGAGCTCGTTACGCTGCTGATCGGGGTGAACAACCAATACCGTGGGCTGAGTCCCGGAGAGTATAGAGCGGAGTTCCGGGCCCTTCTCTCCCGCGCGATCGGTTTCGCGGGAGGACGAGCCAATCACGTGATTGTGCTTTCAATACCTGATTGGGGTGTGACGCCATTCGCAGCGTCTCGCGATCGTTTGCGGATCGGGCGGGACATTGATGCGTACAACTCCGTGAACCAGGAAGAAACGGCACGACTCGGAGCCGCCTACGTGGACATCACGCCGATCTCTCGTGAAGCAGCGAATGCGCCATCGCTCACGGCACCGGATGGGCTGCACCCCTCGGGGGAGATGTACCGGCTGTGGGCCGAGATAGTGTACCCCGAGACCGAGAGCGTACTCAAGCAGGGGTGACAGCAACCCAGCTGCAGGCTATTACCGAAGCTGGTGACGGGTTCCACCGAGCACATCGTTGCATGCGCCAGCGGTTAGTCGTTGATCTGCATCAATCTCCAGTTACGCGCGCCATCACACTGCGGTCACAGCGCTGAAAACATCCTCGACACTGTAATAATCTTTCGTGTTGACATCCAATTTCAATTTTCCAATGTTGTCCCATCAACGTGAACCTGATATCGGAGTTGTTACTTCCCCCTGAGGAGCAGCTGCAGGTCCGGTAGTCCTTCCCTGTACGTAATAACCACGATTTCCGAGATGGGCGTGAGCTCCGGCAACCCCGGCGCGGGCCCAGCTCATCCCTGATCACAGCCTCGCAGTCGCCGCAGGAATGGCGATGCTTCGAGGGGAAAGAGGCGTATGCGCAACATCCTGGTCTTCATGGTAATCGCCATCATCGGATGCGCCGATGATCACGAAACGATGGCCCCCGTCACCTCTGAGCCGAGCCTGGTTGATTCATCTGCTGGTGCGGTCGATAACAGGGGACTCATTGGTGCTCGCTCCGCGCTCTCGGGCGGGGCAACCACGGTATTCGATGCGTCGCTGGACGCCTTTTCATTTCCCGCGCCCAATCTTCAGGCCCTCAACCAAGTGCGTCATGAAGCCGGCGACGTGGCCTTCGAAGCCGAATTCGGCGAAGACCCCACCGGCCCCAACCCCGGTCTTGGATCGGTCTTCGACAACATCTCCTGTGAATCCTGTCACCTGGGCGATGGTCGAGGCCGTCCTCCGGTCGGCGCCGAGCCATTCAGCTCCATGCTGTTCCGGGCGAGCGTGGCCGGAAAGGGACCTCATGGCAGCCCGTCTCCCGTTCCGGGGTTCGGCACCCAGCTCCAGATGCAGGCGACTACCGGCATTACGCCGGAGATCCAGGCCGCGGTCTCCTACGTCGAATCGCTCGGTGTCTTCAGCGATGGCACGCCATACACTCTTCAGGTTCCCCATTACACGCTGGCCGGTCTCTACCGTCCTCTCCCGGTGCAATACCTCTTCTCTCCGCGAGCGGCGCCTGCGGTGTTCGGCCTCGGGCTGCTCGAGGCGGTGCCGGAAATCGAAGTTCTCCTGAGGGCCGACCCCACGGACCGGAATCGTGACGGAATTTCCGGCCGGCCAAATTACGTGTGGGACGAAGTCCATCAGCGCGTTGCCCTGGGCCGGTTCGGGTGGAAAGCCAACAACCCGAGCCTGCTGCAGCAGACGGCCGGCGCCTACAACGGCGATATGGGCGTGACATCGCAGATCTTCCCTGCCGAATCCTGCGCCGGCCAGTATCCCGAGTGCATCACTCACCCGCCGGAAGTGGACAGCATGACTGTCGCCAATGTCGCCGCGTACACCCAGACCCTCGGCGTGCCGGCCAGGCGCAACCTCTCGGACCCCACTGTGCTTCAGGGTGAGCGACTCTTCTACAGCAGCGGGTGCAATGGCTGCCATACTCCGACGCTGGTCACTGGAAATCTGCCCGGCGTCCCCGAAGTCTCCGGCCAGATCATCCATCCCTATACCGATCTCCTTATCCATGACATGGGACCCGCTCTCGCCGACGGGCGCCCGGACTTTCAGGCAACAGGCAGCGAATGGAGGACGGCGCCGCTCTGGGGAATCGGGCTCGTGCAGACCGTCAATGGCCATACCAGGTTCATGCACGATGGCCGAGCCACATCTCTGCTGGAGGCGATACTGTGGCATGGCGGTGAGGGAAAGAACGCGAGCGATCGGGTGCGTCGCATGAAGATGAGCGACCGGCAGGCCTTGATCGTGTTTCTCGAATCGTTGTAGCCCTTTCTCCAGGGCCGCTGGGCAGGGCGAATACCGAGGGGCCGATCGTAGATCGGCCCTTATTTCTGATTGCTGGGGCTGGAAGGCGCCAGGTTGACGCCGATTGGCTCCTTTCGGCAAGGGAGTCTCCCATCCGCATTACATTGCCAATTCCTCACTTTGAAACAAAGCCCCCTCCCAATCGTTTGATAGAGAACCCGGATCCCTGATTTTTCCTCCCAACGCAAGCCCAGGCGCTATGAAACACGCGGTAATTCCTTCGGTCTTGAGCTTCACGCTCCTGACTCTTCCAGCGGTGTCCCACGCACAAGCCTCGACCGATCCCTGGGCCATGCTCGCTCGCCCGCGGACTCACACGTCCGGACCGACACACAGCGCCATTTCGCCCGAGGACCTTGCCAGCCGGCTCTACCGCTTTGCGGACGATTCAATGGGCGGGCGGCTGCTGGGCACCGAAGGAAATTCGAAAGGCGTGGAATACATCGCGAGCGAGGTGAAGCAGCTCGGTCTCGAGCCGGCGGGAGAGAACGGCACCTACTTTCAAACGGTTCCCGTCTTCGAACGGCCTTTCGATTCGACGACCACCTTCGGTGCTGGTGAGAATCAGTATTCCGCGTTCATCGATTTTCTTCCTCGAGACCAGGGACCGGGAGCCCGTTCAGTAGATGGAGCGCAGGTGATCTACGGCGGGACCTGGGGAGACTCGACCTCGCTGATTGCGCCTGATGCCGTGGCCGGCAAGCTGGTACTTCTGTCTGTCATACCCGCAGGATACAGCGCGCCGGATGCGCCGGGCACCGCCAATCGGTTCCAGCTTTCCAGGCACTACCCCCTCGCGGCAGGAATCGCAGTTGCCGGACTCGACCTCTTCCCGCCGGCCAGCAT
>JBDTQP010000188.1:0-5759 GCA_039932125.1 Gemmatimonadota bacterium | reverse complement strand
CCGCTCGATTTTGTCGCATCCGCGCGCATTACCTATGGTGTCACCGGCCAGTCTTCCTACGATGAATTTTTTCGCAACTCGGCCGTGTCCTACGGCGGGTTTTATGTCGGACAGCAGCTGACCGACAATGCAACCATCAATCTCAAGAAATACGCGCGAAGCAAGGCGGCTGTAGCCGAGATGCATGAGGAGATCGCGACGTTGACCGAAGGTGCCGATACCGCGCAATGGACGACCGCGCAGTCACTCGCCGTGCTCGAGGCTGCCCGCAAGCGGGATCAGCTGTCGGCGGAGGAGCAGTCCTACATGCTGGCAACAGCCATCAACCTTGCCGCCGCGATTCCTGTCGTAGAGGGATCGGCGAGATCAGCCACCGAGCTGACCAGCACGGCGCCAGGGCTGGTGAGCGGTGCGCGTTCATCGTTTGGCATGCTGAAAGCCGCTGGCATCGCCCGGAACGTGAGACAGAGCGCCGATCGGGTTTCCCTGATCCCCACCCAGGCGCCGCGTCTGGTGGAATCCATGGCCGTGCTGACCCATGGGCTTGCCATGATCAACGGCCACTGATGCGCCGCCCTGCACTGCTGATGGCAACCGGGCTGCTCGTTTCGACTTCAGCGTTTGCCCAGTCGCGCCGGCCGGTGCCCCTCGCGATGCCCTCGGGGTGGAACGATTCCTATTTCGCGCGCCTCGATGAGGGGCGCCAGCCAAAAACAGTCGTGGCGGTCATGAATTTCAGCGGCGGGGAGACGCTGGAAGAACGCCTCCATATTCGAATGGCGGACGCGCTGATCACGTCGCTGGTTCAGGCGGGGCGGTTTGACGTCGTCGAACGCGAGCGGCTCGATCTGGTCATGTCGGAACAGAACCTGGCGCAGACGGGCCGGGTGGATCCAGCCACGGCGGCGCGCGTGGGAAAGATCCTGGGTGCCGAGCTCGTGGTGTTCGGGCTCGTCACGGGTGCCACGGAACAGAAGATCGACAAGTTTTCCTATGACCTGATCCGGGTGGACGTGTCGATCGATGTCCGTGCCGTGAACGTCTCGACCGGAAGAGTGGTGATCTCCGAGAGCGCGAAGGGGAGCGATTCGGCGCGTATTATTACTACAGCCAATGGATCGGTCGTCAGCGGTCCCACCAATTACGATCCGTTGTACATGGAGGCATCGCGCCGGGCACTGAATCGCTCGGCGACGCTGGTCTCGGCTGCGGCACCCCTCGTCGGTTACGTGGTTGCCCTCGGTGACCGCACCGTCACGATCGATCTCGGCGAAAATCGCGGGGTGAAAACCGGCGATACCTTCATCGTGTTCCGCCGGGGAGCGGAAATTATCCATCCGGTGACAAGGGAACGGGTAGGCTGGGAGAAGTCGATTCTGGCGGCAGTGGAAATCACCGTGACGGAGTCAGAGCTTGCCACCGCGCGAATCCTCAACAGCGCGTCCGGTGCCGAGCTCAAGCCAGGAGACTTCGTGGTCTTCCGCCCCGTTCCCTGATATGCTCTCCAAAGAGGAAATACGAAAGTCCATCCTCAGAGCAAGAGAGCTGGAACCGGGCCGCGATGCGAAGAGTCTGATCATCCAGGAACAGCTCCTCCTGTTGCCGTCTTTCGCCGAAGCGTGCACGATCCTTTCCTATGTTGGTGTGGGAACTGAAGTGGCGACGGGCGTGATTGTCGAGCAGGCGCTTCGAATGGGAAAGCGTGTGGCCGCGCCGTACGTGACGAAAGAAGGTCTCAAATCGGCCTTCATACATTCACGAGCCGATCTCGTACCAGCTCGATTCGGTCTCCTGGAACCGGCTGAAGAGATTCGCCAGGAAATAACCCGGGCTTCTGATGTAAGCGAGGTAGATCTTTTTGTTGTGCCGGGAGTCGCCTTTGATCGCCGCGGCGGACGCCTGGGGCACGGCCGGGCCTATTACGACAGGCTGCTGATGCAGGCCAGGTCCGACGCACAGTTCATCGCCGTTGCCTTCGAGTGCCAGCTGGTATCTGCGGTTCCGATGACCGCGACCGACATCTTCATGCACGCGGTGATCACCGAACGAGATATCTATTGGCCCTGATGCCTGACTCTTTTCCCTCGACCATCCTGTCACCCTCCACTACATCTTCAGAAAATTTTCGATCAGATCATGTCCATGCTCGGTGAGAATCGATTCCGGGTGGAACTGCACGCCAAAGACCGGGCGCTCGCGGTGAGCGACCGCCATGATCTCTCCTTCCTCGTCGGTAGCTGTCACTCTGAGCGAGTCTGGTAGCGACGTTCGCTCGATAGCGAGCGAGTGGTAACGAGTCCCCAGAAAGTGCGTCGGCAGCCCCGAGAATATTCCGTCTTCGTGGTGAATCACCGGCGCGGCTTTGCCGTGCATTGGTCGCTTCGCTCGGACTATGCTTCCGCCAAACACCGCGCCAATGCACTGGTGGCCGAGGCAGACGCCAAGGATCGGAATGTCGGCGGCCGCATGTTCTATCACGGCGTTCGAAAGGCCGGCTTCGGCTGGTGTGCGCGGACCGGGCGAGATGATGATATGGGATGGCCGCATCTCGTTGACAAGCTCAAGCTCGAGCGCATCGTTCCGGCGAACGAGCGGCTCGGCCCCGAGCTCCCGCACATACCTGGCGAGGTTATGCACGAATGAGTCGTAGTTGTCTATCAGGAGGATCATGCAGGCACAATCGAGGGACTTTCATTGGCACTGAGCGCGTCCATCAGTGCCTTTGCTTTGTCCATCGTCTCACGGTACTCGGCCGAAGGATCTGAATCCGCCACAATCCCGCCCCCGGCATGGAAGTACGCTCGTTCTCCCACCATGATACAGGTCCGGATGACTATGCTGGAGTCCATGGCGCCGGTCAGGCTCCAGTACCCTATCGAGCCGCAATACGGACCCCGGCGGGTCGGCTCCAGCTCGGAGATGATCTCCATCGCGCGAATCTTGGGGGCGCCGGTAATGGAACCACCCGGAAAGGCGGCTCGAATCAGGTCGCGCACGGTTCTGTCATCCTCGAGCTGTCCCACGATCGTGGAGACGAGGTGATGCACCGTCGGGTGGGTTTCGATGGCCAGGAGTGACGGTACCTGAACCGAGCCGGGGCGGCAGACTCGGGAGAGATCGTTGCGCAGGAGATCAACGATCATGACGTTCTCCGCCCGGTCCTTGGCGCTCGATTGAAGCGCCTCGATCATTGTTATGTCCTCAGCGGGAGTTCGCCCCCGCGGGCGAGTCCCCTTGATCGGGCGGGTTTCCACCATGCGAGTCGCCGGATCGAATCGGAGAAACCGTTCCGGCGAGGCGCTGGCGATGGCCGCATCCCCAAAATCAAGATAGGCGGAGAATGGGGCGGGATTTATGGCGCGGAGTTTCTGATAGAGCGCAAAGGGGCTGTCCCGAAAAGGGGCCTCGAACCGCTGCGCGATGTTCACCTGGAACACGTCTCCGGCCAGGATGTACTCGATCACCTGGCGCACCGCCGCCTGGTAGCCCTGCTCGGTGAACGTGGAACAGAACGACTCGTTCTCCATGACAGGGAAAGCGGGGGTGCCGCCACTGAGCAAAGTTGTGGTCACCCGTCCGGCTCGTCCGGGTGATCCATTCAGGGCGCCCAGCACGAATCGCATACGCTGCTCCGCCCGGACTTTCTGCGCCGGTCCCACGTCCGGCAGTCCATTAGAAACCAGCCAGGCCTGCCCGGCCTGGTGATCCCAGGCAATCACCCAGTCGTAGATGCCGAGTACTGTATCCGGAAGGTCGAGGTCGTTGAACCGGGGGAGGGGGAGTTTTTCGAGGGTTCCCCCAAACTCATAACCCAGGTAACCGGCGGCGCCACCCTGAAACGGCGGAAGGCCCGCGACGGGTCCCCGCAGATACGGCGCCAGTACATCGTGAGCTGCCTGGAGGGGATCGCTTTCTATGGAAGTGGTCTCGCCCCTGATTGTCATGGTGCGGGTGGTTACTCCTCCGCGCGAACGAATCAGGTAAGCTGGGTCTGCTGTGAGAAACGAATAGCGGCTGACGGGGGATCGGGAGCTCGCGCTATCCAGAAAAAGGAGATAGGGGAGGCCGCCCAGGATCGAAGCTGTCTCGATCGGATCAGGACACGGTGATAATTCCTGGACGATCGGTAGTTCCATCAGAGACGGACCGGCCGGGCCGACGCCACTAGCCATCCCCCCGTACGATTTCCGCTGGAGCGCCTCGCAGGGTATTTCCTTCCGGTGGATGCCAGAGCACGGTCGCGTCTATCAGGCGGGCCATCTCGAAATCCTTGTCGGTGATTCCGTTTGCGCTGTGAGTCCAGAGCTGAACGGTGACGGACGCCCAGGATACGCTGAGATCTGGATGATGACCGGCCGCTTCGCAGAGAAAACCGATCGCATTGACCACCATGAGTGTTGTTCCCCAGCCGTTCGTCTTATAGGTGCGTCGAATTACGCCGTTTTCGTAAGCCCATCCGGGCAGTTCCTGCAGTTTCTCTGCGATGACCGGGCGGTCATAGGTTGTTTCTTTCTCAGCCATGGGATCTCCTGCCTCGTGAAGTGTGCTCATCGTACGAACCTACCCATTGATGGCCGTCAGGAAAACGGCCGCCTGCCCGACGCTCTCTTCGACTTCAATCTCCAGATTCCTCAAATTGGAAAATTTTGCGAGGGGGACTCTCACCTGGCCGGCAAGGTACTCGGCAATCATCTCAGCGGTCGTGTTGGAAATCGGCAGGAGACAGCAGTCGCTTCGGGGGAAGATGAATCGCCGCTGACCGAAGTAGTCAACCACGAGTGAGTCACCGTCTTCACGGTAAGCCAGCTTGGGGTTCTGCAGTGGAAGGAGTACCCGGTGGTCCATCGGTTTGATCAAGCCACGGATAACGTCCTTCAGAATCGCAAAGTCCACCACGAACGCGCACTCAGGGTCCACATCTCCCGCGACCGTCACTCCAACGCGGTAGTTGTGCCCATGGAGTGACTCGCATTGGTGCCCGGAGAAGGTGATGAAGTGGGCTGATGAAAAGGTCAGGTAGTCTTTGGAGACGCTGACCTTGAAGCTGTTCTGCACTGGCGGTCCTGTGATGGGGCTCTGGAGAACGGTGGCCGACTCTCCGTGGAATATATCAAACGCGGTCTGAACCGCTTCGCCCTTGGAGTTCTGCCTCCTCCCGGTCAGCGGCAAGCTTGACCCTGTCCGGCACCGGGGACAGGCTTTGAAAGTAGCGCAATGGTATCCCGTTGAATTCACATGAGATAATGCATTGGCATAAGGATCGCGTTGGGGCTTCCCCATTGGCCCGTTGTATTTCCCATGGAGGACACATGAACGTCAAGCTCTTTATCGCGACCCTGGGGCTCGGACTTCTCGTCACTTCCACCGCAGATGCACAGCTCGTCTCCGCCGATATCCATATTGGTACCGGACCCGTCGCCAGCCGGCTCCTCATCGGCGAGCGGTATCCATCATATCACCGCAGCTATGGCTACCGGACCCCGGCGCGCTTCGTGGTAGAACGGCATGCGCCGAGACGTATTGTCGTCGAGCGGTTTCACGGTGGTAGAGGGTTCGAACGGAGCCGATACCACCAGGTCCGTGTCTACTACGATGGGCGGGATCGATACTACGACGGGTACGGGGATGGACTTCGGGAAGTGACGCTCTACGAGCGCGATGGGCGGTACTACCGGGACTGTGAGCGGAACGACGATCGTGATCACCAGGAATACGGTCACCATTCTTACCAACATTAAGCACACAATACTCAGGAAATG
>JBDTQP010000187.1:0-5864 GCA_039932125.1 Gemmatimonadota bacterium | reverse complement strand
TAATAGCGAGATGGATATGAGAGCGAGGAAGCGCGATCCTTAGCATTGAAAGGCGCGAAACACCTCGGCCAGTTCGTAAGAACTCCTCCCTCCGCTGAATCTCCGACGATCCGGTCGTGATTCCAACCTTGCCATGAGCTCTCAAATCCTTCGGTACGCCGCCTTCACCACCACGCCAACCGGCGGGAACCCTGCTGGCGTTGTCCTCGACGCCATAGGATTGGATGACGAGGCCATGCTCGGCATTGCCGCCGAGCTTGGTTACTCGGAAACTGCCTTCTTCTTCCCCCATTCGGAACATCGGGAGACGCCGGGTTATTTCACCGTCCGTTATTTCAGCCCGAAGCGGGAAGTCCCATTCTGTGGCCATGCTACTATTGCCAGTGCCGTCGCTTTTGCGGAACGATACGGGCCCGGCCGGCTACATCTGCACACTCGAGGCGGCCTCGTGCTGGTGGACACCGCCACCCTGTCCGAGGGGCCGCCCGTGGCGACGCTGACCAGCGTCCGCACCCGGCTCAAGAATATTGAGACGCGGGACCTGGACCAGGCGCTCAAATTTCTGCGCTGGACCCCGGCAGACCTGGATCCTGCATTTCCTCCGCGGATTGGATTCGCCGGCGTCCATCATCTCATTCTCGCCTGCCGGACGCGCGAACGACTCTCTCGGCTGAACTACGATTTTGACCGCCTGCTCGAATTGATGCTGCGCCTGGACCTGACTACCCTGCAGCTGGTATGGCGTGAGCGGCCCGATGTGTATCATGCCCGCGATCCGTTTCCGGTTGGAGGGATTGTCGAGGACCCGGCGACCGGAGCCGCAGCGGCGGCCCTGGGCGGATATCTCCGCGATCTCAAGCTGGTCACCGTCCCTGCCAGGTTCACGATCCTCCAGGGTCACGACATAGGCCGACCCAGTACCTTGACCGTCGAGGTCCCGGATGACGGAGGAGTGCGGGTCAGTGGTCATGCGGTACCCATCCCTGCCTAAGGCTGAATCCTCGTGCGCAGGTATAATGGTGAACTGAGAATGCATCGGGGTGATCTTCCACTTTCAGACTGAGTCTCCGCGACACCAGCGCGTTTCATTTTCCGCCGCGGCCATGCCATCCTGCCGCCGGTGGCTGTAAGTTGTTGGTCCTGAAAGCGTGGAGTAACGCGTGGCACGAGCGAAATCCGTTTACCGCTGCACCGAATGCGGGCACGACCACCCCAAGTGGGCCGGCCGCTGTGAAGGGTGCGATGCCTGGAATACGGTTGCCGAGGAGCCACTCACCCTGGCTGCGCCCGGTGGCAAGTCGGCAGCGCGGCAGAGTGGGAGGATCGAGCGGGCGAATCAGGCATATCGGTTGGGCGACATTCAAGAGAGTCGCCTGATTCGCTGGAGCACCGGTCTACCCGAGTTCGATTTTGTGTTTGGCGGTGGCATAGTGCCCGGCTCGATGAGCCTGGTGGGTGGTGAACCAGGTATCGGCAAGTCCACCCTGCTGCTGCAGACCGCCGCCCGGCTTGAGCTGGCCGGACACAGGGTGCTCTACGTCAGTGGCGAAGAATCTCCCGAGCAGCTTCGCCTCCGAGCCGATCGATTGGAAGAGGACGCCCGCTCGGTGCACGTCCTCGGCGAAACCCATCTCGAAGCCATCCTCGAAGCAGCGCTTGAGCTTCCCGCCAACATTCTCATTCTCGATTCCATTCAGACGACGTACACGGACAGCCTCGAAGGCGCGCCCGGCAATGTGGGCCAGGTTCGTGAGTGCTCCTCCCGGCTCATGCGCTTTGCCAAGGAGACCGGGATTGCGGTGATCGTCGTGGGTCACGTCACCAAGGGTGGTGGCATCGCCGGACCCAAGACCCTCGAGCACATTGTGGACACGGTGCTCTACTTTGAAGGTGAAGGGTCGCACGACTATCGCCTTCTGCGCGCCACCAAGAATCGGTTCGGGTCGGTGGATGAACTCGGCGTCTTCTCGATGACCGAGCGCGGCCTCATCGCGGTGAACAATCCCTCCGCCCTCTTCCTCTCCGCGAGAGCGCTGGAGACGAGCGGGAGTGCCGTGACGGCGCTGATGGAAGGCACTCGACCGGTGCTGGTCGAGATCCAGGCGCTTGCCGCCCATTCCGGGTTCGGCACTCCCCAACGCGTCGCCACCGGCCTCGACCAGAAACGGCTTGCGGTGCTCCTCGCGGTTCTCGAACGGCGCGGTGGAGCGACTTTCGCCAATCTCGACATCTTTGTGCAGGTGAGTGCCGGCGTTCGGTTAACCGAGCCCGGGGCCGATCTTGCCGTTGCCGCGGCATTGATCTCAAGCCTGCACAACACTCCCGCCGCAGCTGACGCCCTCTTTCTCGGAGAGCTCGGCCTGGGTGGAGAGGTCCGCCCTGTCGCGGGGCTTGAGCGCCGGCTGACCGAGGCCGCCCGGCTGGGCTTTCGCCAGGCCTATGTTTCCCGCCGATCCGTAACCCAGGTGCCCGGCATTACGCTTGTGGGCGTCGAACATATCGGCCAACTGGTGAAGACACTTGCCGCGTGACGTCGGGGTGGTCATCGTGGCCGGGGGCAGCGCGCAGCGCATGGGCGGCGCGACGCCCAAGCAGTTTCTTCCAGTCCGCGGCGTCCCGATGCTTCTCTGGACCCTCCGGCCGTTCACATCACATCCTGACGTGGTTAATGTCACGGTTGTGGTACCCGCTGGGATAGATTCCGCGTTGCCTGCCTGGTTGTCGGATCTGGTAGAAGCCGGGCTTAGGGTCGTGGCGGGAGGGGCCGAGCGGATGGACTCCGTTGAGAATGGTCTTCGGGCGCTTCCGGAGGATTGCGCGGTGGTGCTGGTGCACGATGCGGCCCGCCCCTTTGTCAGTCGAGAGGTCATTGATGGCGTCATCACTTACGCGCGCGCCGGTGATGGCGCCATCGCTGCACTCCCGGTTCGCGATACCCTCAAAGCCTCTCGTACTTCCGGCGTGGACGCAGTGATTGCCGAGACGGTGCCGCGGGACACGATATGGCGGGCGCAGACGCCGCAAGGCTTTCCCCGCCCACTTCTCGAGCGCGCGTTCCAGCAGGCGCGAGCCGATGGAGCTTCCGCCACCGACGAAGCGTCCCTCGTCGAACGGCTCAACCACAAGATCCACCTGGTGATGGACAGCAGCTGGAATATTAAAATCACTACGCCTGAAGATCTCCGGCTGGCGGAGTTGATCGCGGGAGACCTGGTGTGACGTTGCCGTTCCGCACGGATGCCGACATCGACGCCGCGATCGAACCAGTGCGGGCTCATCTCGCAAAATCCAACCTGCTCGGCTATCCCACTGAAACAGTGTACGGCCTTGGCTCGGCTCCCAATGATGAGGCCGCGGCGCGGCTCGCCGGGCTCAAGGGTCGAGCGGTGGGAAAGCCTTTCCTCTTGCTCGTCTCCAGTCGCGAGATGGCCGAGTCCTGGGGACTTGTCTTCACACCGGCCGCTTCGATCCTCGCGCAGGCATTCTGGCCCGGTCCGCTTACGCTTGTGCTGCGGGGCGCCGAAGGAAAATTGCCGGACATCCTCCGCGGCAGGGAAGGAGGAATCGCCGTGCGGCATACCTCGCACCCCGGCATACTCCGTCTCGTCAGGGCCCTTGGCTATCCGATCACTTCCACCTCGGCAAACACGCCCGGGCATGCGCCCGTGCCCGGCGCGGAAGCGATGGCGCAGGTTTTTTCCGAGGCCATCGGTGATGGTCAGTTGCTGGTGCTCGATGGAGGTGTGCTGGGTAACGTGCCTCCGTCTACCCTTGTGGATTGCACCGGTCCCGTGGCTGCGTTGATTCGTGACGGGGCGATACCGAGGGAGGAGTTACGAAGAGCCGCTGGACGATTGGCACCATAAAAGATGGCATGAGGGCCCGAGTCCAGGAATGCAAGAAATCGCAGGAAGTTGAGATCGGCGTTTGGGATTTGCCCCTTTCAAGGTGTCATTCCGAGCAGAGCGAGGAATCTCAGGCTTTCATTTTCTGAATGCTATGAGCGACCCCGGACAGTCGAGCTGCAATCGCCCGTGAAAAACAAATCAAAGGGGTGGTCTCGCTCGAAAAAGGCAGCAGTGATCGAAGTCATGAATCCGGGGTGGCTCGATTTGTCGTTAGATTTGTGAGGTGGTTGAAGCACCGGGACACCTTGAGCTTGAGATCCCTCGCTCTGCTCGGGATGACACCTGGCGCGACTGAATATCGGCGGTTGAGGTCCCCGCCTGTTAGATGTCACCATGTGATGCCAGAGTTCGGCTCGTAGTGCAGTAAGGAGGAGCCTTGATAATTCTATTTGTCTGCACCGGAAACACCTGCCGCAGCCCCATGGCCGAGGCCCTCATGCGCCACGCACTCCAGGAACGCGGCGTCTCCGAGGTCACGGTCGGTTCGGCCGGCACCGGTGCGTTCGATGGTGCGCCGGCTTCCGAAGGGGCCTACCTCGTCGCCCTGGAAGTGGGACTTGATCTCTCCGGTCATCGCTCGCGGCGGCTGACGCCAAAGCTCGTTGCTGAGGCCGACCTTATTCTCACCATGTCGCCGCAGCATCGCGATCGGGCTATTGAGCTGGGAGGAGACGGCAAGACGTTCATGCTGGGGTCGTATGCCGGCAGGACGGGCGAAGACGCGGCGGTCAACGATCCCTACGGCGCAACGCTTGAAGAATATCGGATTACTTTCGCCGAGCTCGGTCGCCTGATCGGAACGGTCATCGCACGACTCGAGGCGGAACGCAGCGATGGTCACCGGTAAAACGAAGGTCCTGGCTCTGCTGGGTTCTCCAGTCGAGCATTCGGTTTCGCCCAGCATGCAGAACGCCGCTTTCCGCGCGCTGGGGCTGAACGCGATCTACGTGCCCCTCTGCTGCAGCGCCGATGCCCTGCCTGGGTTGCTCAACGCCTTTACGGCCGCCGGGGGCGGCGGCAACATCACCCTACCTCATAAGGCCGCCGCTGCCGGGGCTGTCTCAGACCCAAGCTCGCGAGTCAGGGAGACGGGGGCCTGCAACACCTTCTGGCGCACGGAGTCTGGCGGCATTGGCGGCGAGAACACCGACATCGCCGGTATTCTCGCCGCCCTCGATCGCCTGGAAGCAGAGCCCAGCTGCTGGCTTCTCCTTGGCACCGGCGGATCGGCACGAGCCGTCGTCGGCGCCGCGCGCGAACGCTCGGCTGCAGTTGCGGTTCAATCACGATCGGACGAACGCCAGCGGGAGTTCGAAACATGGGGCCGGACACTGGGAGTTCGCTTCTGCCGTAAGGACGAATGCGAAGTGGTGATCAACGCCACTCCGCTTGGGCTGAAGTCGGACGACGCACTGCCGATCGTACCCGAGAACCTGCCCGAAAGTGTGAGCGCCGCGCTTGACCTTGTGTATGCGAAGGAAGAAACCCGCTGGGTTCATGCGATGCGCAAGAAAGGCATTCGGGCCCACGACGGACGAGAAGCCGTCATCGCGCAGGGAGCCCGTGCCTTCGAATGCTGGTTCCCTCATGAGAATGCTCCAATCGAGGTGATGCGGGCCGTCGTGAACGCGCGCTTGCGATAACCGCTGAGCGCTGTCACGGGTCGATGTCTGAGCCGCATCGTTTCGGACCGCGACCCATGCCTCCCCGCCTTTTTCCGCGCCACTCTGCAATTCCCGGATACCTATAACAGGTCCCAGGAATCACATTTTCCTGGATGTTTAATACCAGCCCAGGTAGAAGTTTCGCATCGCAGATTGCCGCTGTTGAACGCTGGCTGTTACCAGGAGAGTGCCTCCTCTGTCGCGGGGCGCTGGCCGATGAGGTACGGATTGGTCTGGTTTGCTCCCTCTGTCGCCATCGCTGGACCCGGCTTCCCGACCCGCTGTGCCGTCG
>JBDTQP010000186.1:0-5933 GCA_039932125.1 Gemmatimonadota bacterium | reverse complement strand
GAGCAGAAGAGCTTGCCGGAGTCCTGATAATCCATCGCGAAATCGTAGGGAATAACTTCTGTCCTGGCGCGCTCCAGGGCGAACGTTGCCGCCTTATGCGGGAGCATGGGGTCGGCGAGCAGTCGAGGGAGATCCGCCCGCGGACGGAGGACTAGAATCCGGAGTTTCTTGTCGGCCAGGTATTCATCGGCCGTGGAAATCGCCACTCCACGTTCGATGTGCGCCTCGATGGCCGACGCGGCATGCGTACCAGAGTCGACATGGATCAGTGCTATATGGGAAAAGTTTCCCGGATAATCGTTGCCGCGTGCGATCAGCGCTGATGTGGGATAGCCGCCGCGAGAGACCAGGATGTCACCCGAATGTATCCGGATTCCGTGGACCGTCGCCAAGGGAGTCGCCGATGGCTCGTCTCGCCCGGCCAGCAGTGACGGAAGGCCATCGGGATGATGCAGCATCACCTCTTCCACTGCCGCGCGAGTGCCATACAGCGCCCGGTAGAGTCTTCCCCGCACCACGTCGCTGTTGACGTCCCAACCGCGGGACTGCCACTTGATCACTTCACGAATCTGACCGGAGAGCTGGAAGTAATCGCCGGCATAGGCGGGGCATGCGGCAACAGCCGGCGCCAGAGACAGGTATCGGGTCTCGAGGGTATCGAGCAGAGGGGAATCGGCGGCGATCTGCCCGCCACTGCCCCGGCTGATCGCACCCCGCAATGCAGCAAGTTCCCCGGGAACCAGGGTATCCCGTCCGCCACATCCCCGGGCACGCAAGGTTTGGAATTCGGATTCGAGCGATGACCAGAAGGCGTCCCGATTCCACGCGAACGCCTTGTGAGAACCGGATGGTACCGGGAGAGCAGCATCGCGCTCGGGGATGCACAGGAGAAGAAACAGCGCACCGATAGCTGCGAGCGAAAGCAGAAGCTTTTTCATGAGTACTGCAAGATATCAGATTGTCGAGCGGCGGTGCAGCAGCCCGGCAACGGGAGCTCCCTCACCCGGGAAGGCCCTTCAAGCAGACGCCTCGCGATGAGTGACTCAGTTTCCCGAGCCGATTACCCCAATCGGCCGACCTGTTTCAAAATCGTAGGCTGTCGCAAGGCGGAGCCGATAGTACGCGAGCCAGTAGTTCCGCAGCGCGAGCACAAACTGGCTGACCGCCTGGTCCTTCTCCGACTGCGCGATGTAGAGATTGTCGATCGTGATCCGCCCGATGACGTATCGGTTGTAGGCGACATCGAACCGGCGCCCGGCGACGGTATCTACCTTGGCGCTCAAGGCAACGTTGCGGTACGCCTGCGCCAGCTCGAGCGCGGCGAAATGTGCATCATGCGCCAACTGTTCCAGCGTCGCCTGGGAGAGACTGATCATTCGCTCCCGATCCGCCTTCGCCGCCGCAACGTTTTCGGAATTGGAACCCCACTGCCAGAGCGGCACCTCAAGGGTAAGCGCAAACTGCCGGGAGTCGAGCAGGTTCTGATACGCAAGGCGAGCCTCGGGGGCGGTCGCGTTGTACCCGAAGCTCGCCTGCACCGTTGCCCCGATGCCGCTGTTCACCTGGGCCAGGCTGATCGAGCGACGCGCCAGCACATCGTTGAGCGCCACCTGGCTCACCGTCGATCGATTACGCAGTGCAGCCGCGACGGCCTGTGCCGTGTCCGGGTTGACCTCGGGGACGTCGCGTGGCACATCGATTTCGAGCGGCGTTCCCGCGGGCAGGTTGAGGTTGAGACGAAGCGCCGCGGCGGCACGGTCAAACTCGAGCTGCGCGTCCTGGACCGAGCTCCGGGCGCGAAGCAGCGCAAGCTCGCTCTGCAGCAGATCGTTTTCCCCGATACGACCGATCTCGAACCGGCCCTTGTTGAGGGTGTACAGGGTGTCATTCACCGCCGCGTTCTTGACGGCATTGTCCAGGCCAACCCTTGCCGAATACAGATCGAAAAAAGCCTGCGTTGTCTGAATCGCGATCTGCTCCATCGACTCGGCATAGACCCGCTCTTCGAACTGGATCTGGGCATGCTGCTCTCGCTGGTCCCACTTCGCCATGTTGGGCCGGAAGATGTCCTGCCGCACGCCTACGGTGACCGGGGTCGATGACCAGCTCGCGAAGTCCCGGGTTCCACTTACTGCATAGCGTGCCAGGGAAGAGGAGACAAAAATGCTGCCCCCGGTATACGGGAGTTGCTGCGAGAGGGTCATGCTGAGGTCAGTGCTGGTCTGCTGCTGCGACCGGAAGACCGTACTTCCATCGGGCTGGAGCACCGGTACAATCGACCGGTTGTACTCCGGGAGCGTTCCCCGGAGTGAAAGCTGGGGAAGCAGACTTCCACTGAACGCGTTGTTGCGATGCCGGGCGGCCTCAAGTGCGTCGCGGGCCGCCGCTGCCTGGTGCCCCTGCTCCTGCGCCCGTGCGATCGCCTGTGCGAGCGTCATCGGTGCCTGGGCGGCGAGCGGAGCGACACCCAGGAAAAGCGCGGTCAGTGCCGCGGCAACCTGCTGATGGCATTGAGACATGAAGTTCATTCGTATCGAAGACAGACAACCGGATCCTGCCGGGCGGCGCGATAAGCGGGCATAATGCCAAAGGCGATTCCGACTGAGATGGAGACGCCGAACGCAACGACGACTGAGAGGAATGAGACGATCGTGGCAATGCCGGCGAATTTCTGAATGCCCATACTCAGCCCCGTGCCGACCAGGATCCCCGCCACGCCGCCCGCCACACTGATCAGCATGGCCTCGCTCAGAAACTGGAACAGAATGTCCTTCTGCGTCGCACCCATCGCACGACGCACGCCGATTTCTCGAATGCGCTCGAGGACGGATGCCAGCATGATATTCATGATGCCGATTCCGCCAACGACGAGCGAGATAGAGGCGATGGCGCCGAGCACCACGTTGAAGATGGTCTTGGTGCGTCGCTCCTGTTTAAGGAGTAGCTCCGGAATGGTGATCTCGAAGTCCACCACGCTGTTGTGCCGCCGAGCCAGCATGCGCTGCAGAACCTCGGCGGTGGAAGGCACCAGCTTCGAGTCCGTTACGCTCACGATGATGCGATCCAGTTGATTGCGGTTGCTTCGTTCCTTCCGCTGCTCCTCGCTGACGGGCTGGTCATCCCCGTTGCCGTTGCCGTTGTCCTGCCTGGCGGCTTCCTCGATGTCACGCTGGGTGACGAGAGCCCGATTGCGGTAGCGGAGCAGCAGCGTCCGCGCGGGGATGTAGACGTCCATGTTGGCATCGCGAATACCCAGGCGCTGGGCCGCATCTCCGGTCGTCCGACGGTCCTCCAGCTCACCGACAACGGTGACCCAGGTGTCACCGACCTTGAGCGGCTTGCCGACGGGATCTTCCGTTGTGAAGAACCGGCTGCTGACGCCGTGCCCGATTACGGCGACTGGAAGACCTCGTTCAACCTCGAGCGGGCGGAAAAGAGATCCGCGTCGCAGTGTCAGATTGGTCAGTCGAAAGTAGGACGTGTCCACACCAACCACCTTTCCAGAGCGACGGCGACCCTCCCGCGTGAGGGTAGTGTTGAGCACGATCTCGGCTGTTGCGGCGTCTATGCTGGGAAGAACCCTGGCGATCGCGAGTGCGTCGGCGTACGTAAGGCCAGGAGAGAATTTCTTGACCTCACGTTCGGGCTGGTCGCCGGCGGGCTCTTCTTTCTGCTCCACGAGCGGAGTGATGACGACGCTGTTGGCCCCCAGCAATCGCATCTGCTCCAGAATTTCCTGCTCGGCGCCTTTGCCGATCGCCAGCATGGCAATCACCGACGCGACACCGAACAGGATCCCCATGGATGTGAGCGAGGCGCGGAGCTTGTTGTGGCGGACGGCTTCGACCGCCGTCCGCATGCTGAAGAGAATGTGACCGACGATTTCCGTCCGAAGCCGGGCAATGGTCTCCCTGGTGATGCGGGGCACGAGGCTAGTTCCCGGAAGCCGGCTGGCCAGCCGATGGTGCTGTTTGTCTGGTCGTGTCGGTGGAAACCGGGGGGGGCGAGGCAACCGCCGTGTCGCCCCCGGTGACGATGTTACTGTCTGCGGGATTGCGAGTGGACCCCGGCAGGCGCTTGAGCTCCAGCTTCTCGTGACCTTCCGGAGGCGTCAGCAGGACGTGGTCGCCCTCGTCCACTCCACGAACGATGATGACCTCGTCATCGTTGAGTGCGCCGGTCGTAACCTCCTGTTTCACGACTCCGCCGCCGTTCCGGAGATAGACATACGGAATACCGCCTTCGCTGCTCACGGCCTCCAGGGGGACGAACAGCACGTCCTTCGTGGTGAAGGTCTCAATGATGTTGCCGGTGGTCATGCCCGGCCGCAGCGTCGTGTCGGCTCCCGCGATTGTCACCTTTACTTCGAACACTTTGGCATCCGAGTTCGGCCGCTGCTCGCCAACGTTGGCGACGCTCGCCACGGAACCGGTGAGGCGCCGTGAGGGGTCTGCGTCCAGCGTAACCGTCACCGGCTGGCCAGCCGAAAGCTTGCGCACATCGATTTCGTTCACGTAGGTGACCGATTCCATCTGGGTGAGATCCGGCAGGGTAGCAACACCCGGATCCCAGGACGTCACCTGCGAGCCCGTCGTCCGCTTTCGCCCATTCCATTCTTTCACATAGATCACCATGCCGGGCGCGGGCGCCGTAATAGTGAATCCAGCCATGACCTCCTGCACCACGCTGAGCATGTTCCGCTGGCGCTCGAGATCGGCTCCGACCTCACGCAGCTTGGCCTTCGCCTGCTCGGTCTTCGTCTGATAGTCGGTGCGGGCCTGGTCCAGGGCGCGCTGACCCTTTTCCAGGTCGATTTCGGCCTGCCGCTTAACAGTAGGCGCTTCGTATACCGCTTGTTCGCTGGCCAGGCGCTTCTCTTCAAGCCCGAGTTCCAGCGTGCGGATGGCCTCACGCGCGGTCGAGAGATTCAGGGTGGAATCGAGCATCGCCTGCTCGTATTGCGCCTGAGCCTTCTGCAGCGCCAGGGTGACTTCGCTCAGCTTGCTTGCCAGAGTTCCCCGATCCAGCTCGGCCACCAGGTCGCCCTTTTTCACCACCGTTCCCTCGGGGACGATCGACGAGATCTTCATCTGGTAAGCACCGGCCTGCTGGGCGCCTGGAGGTGCGGTGATCTCCACAAACTCACGAGCCCGAAGCTCTCCGGCCGCGGTGATCGTCACGGCAAATTTTCCGCGCTTGACGGTTGCAACCAGCCCGGTTTCGGCAGATTCAGGCCCCCGCGCAAAGACCAGCATCGTGGGTATGCCGAGGGCGATGAGCACGAGAAGGATTCTGAGTCCCCGTGATCGGGGAAGATGAATGAAGCTGGGGAGTCGCATAGGGATCCTGGGGAGGAAAGACCGATACCGAGGCCTTAGACGCTACTTGTCGGAAATAAGTTGCGCCAGCCCTGGGAACCAGGGAGGGCGAAGAAAGTCCGATACCATACGGTGCCCGGCTATCCGGCGGAGTCCGCCAGCTGCGAAGCTGTTGATGCCGGAGACGGGAAGAAGGTTGCTGCCGTGCGGCGGTGTAACAGCCGGGGGTCGGGAGAGGCGATGAGCTGCGCTGGGAGTCCTGTGACATGTTGAATATTCTGACAGCCGACTTCATCCCGGGCGATCGAATTCTGCCACGAGACGTTTCGGAGCACTTCGGCGCCACGCCTGTTCCAGTACCTCGGCGAGGACCGATGGTTTGACGGAAGCGAGTCGGATCAGCACCGTCGGATAGCCGCGGTAATGCTCAGTGCTATAGAAGGTTTCTGGATCTGACTGCATCCGGAAATCCCGTTCGTCGTCGCCACATTTTACCACCAGCGTCTCGCCATCTTCCCAGAGCCGGGCCAGGAACTTTCCGCGGACACGGAATCCGGGTGTGCCGTAGGACAAACCCTCCTCCACACCGGGAAGGGCCAGCGCAAGACGCCGCAC
>JBDTQP010000185.1:0-6108 GCA_039932125.1 Gemmatimonadota bacterium | reverse complement strand
GGTGACCGCGCTTCGCTCGCAGCTGGAGCGGATTCTCCTGACGCACCGGATCAGTGGAGCTTGGCAGGGTGATCAGCCCATCAACTCAGGCGAAAGCACCGATACGTTAGAGCTGCCCCGCTGACCCCGCCATAAGACTCACCGATCGACCTGTCCCATCTGCTTCGGGTTATACCGTGGGCCTGACACCTTCTCCGGTGCGAGCGCCGCGTCGAGTTGTGTCATATCCTCCTGGCCCAGGCGCACGTCAGCAGCGGCTAGGTTCTCCTCGAGGTATTTCCTTCTTTTGGTTCCAGGAATCGGCGCGATGTCGGGCCCCTTGTGAAGCAGCCAGGCGAGTGCGATCTGTGCGGCGGTGACTCCCTTCTGCGCGGCAATCTCGCGCACCGCGGCGGCGGCCCGCACATTGGCATCGAAATTCTCGCCCTGGTACCGTGGGTCGCCACGACGAAAGTCTCCCACCGGGTATTCTTCCGCTCGTTTCACGCTACCCGCGAGAAATCCGCGACCCAGTGGCGCGAAAGGCACAAGTCCAATTCCGAGCTCGCGCAGGAGCGGGATGATGCGCGGCTCGAGGTTTCTCTCCCACAGCGAATACTCGCTCTGCAACGCCGAGATCGGATGCACGGCGTGCGCCCGACGAATCTTCTCCTCGCCTGCCTCCGAGAGTCCGAGGAAACGTACCTTTCCCTCCCGCACGAGTTCGGACATGGTGCCGATAACGTCTTCGATGGGGATGGCCGGGTCGACGCGATGCTGGTACAGCAGGTCGATGTAATCGATGCCAAGACGTCGAAGCGAACCCTCCACCGCCTCGCGGATGTGCGCTGGACGACTGTCCATGCCATCGATGACCCCGTTGGGATCGAACGTAAACCCAAACTTCGTGGCAATGACGAGCCGTTCCCGCACACCTTTGAGCTTCTTGAGAGCACGGGCGAGCAGCTCCTCGTTACGAAAGGGCCCGTAGGCTTCAGCGGTATCAAGGAAGGTGCACCCGAGCTCAATCGAACGATGGATGGTCGCGATAGACTCGTCTTCATCTCGTTCTTCGGGGGATCCATAGGCGTGGCTCATGCCCATGAGGCCCAGTCCAATGGCTGAGACCGTGAGTCCCTGGGTGCCAAGAGTGCGTGTAGTCAGCATGTTGCCGCTCGGGTGAAGGTGATACCGTGCATCTCCCGGACCTCAAACAGGTAAAGTTTACTGTTTGGTAACGTAATGGACACCGGGCCTGAACTTTCCTGACAGTGTTAACGAGTAACTTTCCTCGAGGGGTCACCGTCTGGTTGCCGTGCATACCTCGACTCACCCGCATTCCACCTTCACATACGACGGCCACGATGACGCGAGTCTTCTCGATAGCATTGACCATGTGTCTGGTGCTGCCGGCGTGCGGCGAAACGCCCCCGACCGAACGCTACGGGTTTCTCGCCCGACTCGGCCAGGACACCATTTCAGTTGAGAGCGTCACCCGCTATCAGGATCGTTTCGTCAGCGAAGAGGTAGACCGGTTTCCTGAGGTTCGCCGGCGGCACACCGAGATCACGCTGGCGGCCGACGGCAGCCCGGCCAGAATGGATATGCACGTTCGAATCCCTTCGGCGGATAGCGCGTCACGCAACCGGCGCATCGTCGCCACGTTCAAGCGTGACACCGTTCGAGTTTCGCTAACGGACGGGAGCGGGACCAGAACCATCGCCATGGCGACCGATGGCATGCTGACCATTCCTCACGTCCCCCAGATGTACAGCCTGCTGGAGCTCTATTTTGCGGCGGCTCTTGAACGGGCGAAGATTGACAGCCTTCCCCCGGGCGCAACGGTGAATACTCGTCAATTCTATCCCGATCGAGAGTTCTCCAACTATCCCGTCCCGATGCACCGTGGCTTTGTGCGGCCTGTCCGGGGCGACTCCGTGGAAATCCAGCATTACTGGCTCTCGGGTACTGGTGTGGCCGTGCTGGACAGTACCCGCCACATGCTCTCCTACAATGGCGCCCGAACCACCTACCTGGTCGAGGTGACTCGGCTCGACAGTCCGCCCGATGTCGAAGCGATCGGGCAGCAGTTTGCCAGCGCCGAGAAGGCCCGGGGTCCGGTTGTGGCTCTCAGTGTGCGCGACACGCTGCACGCCGCAATTGGCTCGGCAAACTTCACCGTAGATTACGCCAGGCCGCTCCTCCGCGGTCGCACGCTGCTGGGCGACATTATTCCATACAACCAGGTCTGGCGGACCGGGGCAAACGCCGCCACGCAGTTCTCCACCTCTGCCCCGATCAGGCTCGGCAGCCTTGCGCTGGCGCCAGGCACGTACACGCTGTGGACGCTGCCCCGGCGTGACGGGGTCAGCCTGATCGTCAATCGCCAGGTCGGCCAGTGGGGCACCGAATATGGTCCCGCCCATGATATCGGGAGAACGCCGCTGGCCCTGACTGCTCCGGGCTCGCCTACCGAGGAGTTCACCATTGCCATCGAGCCCGGGGATGGGCGCTCCGGTCTTCTGGCGCTCAGTTGGGGACCCTTTCGCTGGACTGTGCCCATTCAGGTGACGGGCAATTGAAGACTCTGACGTAGACACCGTGACCGGCAGATGCGCCGCAGCCGGCACCATATGAGGTATGTCATGATGGGCCCGAGTCTGAATTCGCCTGGGCCACGTTGGAAAAACGCCGCTCTCCATAGGGAAAGCGGCGTCTGGTTTTTCATCGGAATTTATAGCCGACAGTTACCTGTGTGGTTTTTGGCCGGCGTTGCATTGACCACCTTCCTGGCGCAGTCGCGTGCCGCTAAGCGCCCAACCGACCCAGCGTGCTTTCGAGCGCTCGCTGCAGCTTGTCCGCGGCACCACTGACGGCCGCATCCACACTTGCCGCATGGTTGGTCACCGAAGTCGGACGGCGATGTTCAAGACGGGCTTCCATCATGCAACGCTTGTCGTTCCCGCTGATCTTAGCACCGTTCTCGTCGTTGATATGGACTTCCACCCGGGTGATCCGATCGCCGAACCGGCTCATGGCAGCTTCCACGACGGCTTCGACCCGAGCGACAAGTTCTTCACGGCCCTCAATATTGTGATCGGTGTTGACCTGTATCAGCATGCTCATCTCCAAGATGTTGGTGTTTGAATAGTAATGGGTGGTGCAGCTTGGCCCATCGCGAAGGGGCCGCGGCAAGGGCCAGGTCCCTCCCAACCGGCATCCCTTTGATCGGTATTATCACGGAGATCAGCCGACCTGATGATACTCAACGACAGGCGGAGGCGACCAGCAGCAATCCCCGGTGAATGGTTCGGGATCTGCCGAGGCCCTAACCGACCGCATCTCCTTTGGGTCACCAATCCCTTTCGCGACAGAACTCCGGGCGCTCCCTTCGCGGGACGGATGGCCGATCAGCACCGCCTGCCCAGGGTACTTCGCTGAGCTATTAAGACATAGCAATCGATCGATTCCCTTCACGTCGGGTATTATCATTCGCGGATTGCCCCGAGATGCGGGGTGACGACGGTTACCATCTGCCCTGCGGATCAGAACCCATGGCGTACATACCGTACCTGCCGGAGGACAGCATTCCTCCCGAGGACCGGGTGCCAGACACTGACCACATCATCCGGATCCACGGGTGCCATCCCCGGGTCATGCGGCAGCACTACGAACTTTACATCGAGCTCATGCGACGGCCGGGGCCGCTGACCCGGATTCAGCGAGAGATGATCGCGGTGGTGGTGTCCGCCACCAATGGATGCCATTACTGAATAGAACATCACGGAGCGGGTCTCCGTCGGCTGCTGAAAACCGGAGGAATGGATGGTGCCCTGATCGCTGCGCTGATCGGGGCGCTGGAGAGCGACTACCGGGAAGCGGCGCTGGAACGGGTGGATCGGGCCATGCTGGACTATGCGAGCAAGCTCACCTGCACGCCGGGCGCGATGAGGGAGGCGGATATTGCGGCTCTACGCGAGGCAGGATTCGAAGCGCCAGCGATCCACGACATCTGTGCGATTGTGGCGTATTTCGCCTTTGTGAACCGCATCGCGGACGGACTCGGCGTGGAGCTGGAGGAGGGTTTTGGGGACGCAGGTCGAAGCCATGATTCGGATACACAGGTGTCGTGACTTCGTTTGAAGGTTTCTCCCGTTCACGGGACAACGGCCGCCGCCCGCCAGCCCGAACCCCGACACCGCAAAAATTTCCAGGATGACCAGAGTCCGGCGTTGAGGTTCAGACGCTTGTTAGACCGGGTTGTCGCGAGAAACCCGCAACAAAACTCCAACACCGGTGAGGTTCGACTTAGCAGGACAGCGAGGGATCAGAAGGTGCTCGACCAGCCCCGATCGAGGGCAGCTGAAGAAGATTCAGAGCCCGAAATTCACATCTTCATCATTCCCTCATGCATCGCCATCATCCGCCGCATTCGTCCGGCATGTGCCTCCATCCGGGTTTTAAGAGCGTTGCCCGACAAGGCCGACAGCTCAGCGAGGTCCTGGCGGAGTGAATCACTGAGGGCGGTCCAGGCGGCGTCTGGTTTCATGTTCATCATCCGCATATCCCCGCCCATCGCATCCATCGTTCGCGAAGCCAGGTCTTCATGGGCAGCCATTGCGGACGCCATTTGTGCGGGGGGCATTGCCGTCATCGAATCCAGGTGGACATTCATCGCCGGCATCCTCTGCATGCCTTGCATCGCCATCTGGCTGCCCATCGGGGACATGGTGTCACTACTCTGATTGGCCGGCCGTGCATCAGCCGCCTTCCTGCTACAGCCGACAGCGGCGACCATTGTCGTGGCCAAAAGAACCCGTGAGATCCGCATGATTTTGCTCCAGTTGGAGTGACGGGCTTCAGCAGCAATCCGTACAGGTCGAGCGACCGCGAATACCTTCCCAACCCTCAATCCCAATGAGGGGGACCATTGCAAGGCCAGCTACAGGGTCCGTCCACCACCAACCCAGAACCGCGTTCAGGCCCAGGCCCGCCAGCAGGATGGCCGACAGATAGGTACATATCATGGTCTGCTTAGCCTCGGCGACCAATGCGCCGCTATTCATCGCCAGGGCGATCCGTCGCTTCGCGGTAGCGAGAAGCGGCATGACGATCAGGGATACAACGGCAAGCACGATCCCGATCGTACTCTCGCGCGGCGGCTCATGGCCGACGAGCGCCGTCACAGAATCCCCGGCGACATAGACTGCCAGCGCAATGAAGCACCATCCAACGACCCGGATGGCAATGTGCTCTGCGCGTGCTCGGCGATGGACATCTTGATCGGTTCCCAGTCGCCACAGTGCCGCTCCGCCGGCGGTCACCTCGATCAGGCTATCAGCCCCAAACCCGACCAGTGCCACGCTACCCGCCAGTATCCCCGCACTGAGTGCGATGACGGCTTCCAGGCAGTTGTAGGCCACTGTCACATACCCAAGCCGGATCCCACGCCTCACGAGGGCGTCCCTTGCCGAGGTATCCGGTGCACCTTCAACGATGGTCATTCTCTCGCTCCGTGGCCTCGACTGCATTCATGGTCTTCTCCCCTGGCGATGCACTAATCAGATACTGCGTCCTTCTGATGTTTCCGATCCATCAGCCTGGGCACCGGCCTGACGTGGCGACCGTCTGGCCAGGAAGAAAACGACCGGCAACGCTGAGAGCATGATCAATGATACCCATTGGGCGGGAGTCAGCCCGGCATAACGCGTATCGCCCACGCGCAGAAAATCGAATAGGAAACGTACCGGCATGTACAGAACAAGGAAGCTGGCGACAAAGGTGCCCGTCCGTCGTTGTACCCGTGCGAGCCATAGTGTGATCGGGACAACAACAAACCCGAGGTAGAGGAACTCGTACCATCCGAGATCATGGAATCCCATTGAGGCAAGCGTAGCAGGAGGAGGCAGTTCCGATAGTCGGCCCGCACCCAGGTAGACTTGCGCGATGTAGGCGCGTGCCGGTGCGGACGCCAGACTCACCGCTAACGGGAAGTTAGTAACCGTGCCGGGGTGATCGTGCGCGAGGGTGCAGGCGAGGCGGCCCACCAGGAGAGCCATGGGGAACGTGTACGACACCGCCTCGAGGTAGCGCATCCGGTCAGCCGAAGGTAGCCGAACTCGAAAACGC
>JBDTQP010000184.1:0-6111 GCA_039932125.1 Gemmatimonadota bacterium | reverse complement strand
CGGAGGTCCCAGGTTTCGGCCACGACGCCACCCAGAAGAAACACGACCGACGTGTACCAGATCCAGAGGACAAACAGAATCACTGCTCCGAGGTTCGCATCCAGAGTAAACTGGCTGTTGGAGACGATATTGGCGAGATAGATCCCGAAGAGCCGCTTGGCCAGCTCGAAGGCAACTGCAGTAAAGCTGGCCGCGACCAGCGCCGCCTTCCAGGAGAGCCGCCTGATCGCCGCATGACGATAGACGACGAAAAAGAGGGTGATCGAAAAGGCGATGGTGAGCAGCTCGCCCAGGCCGCGCCCGATGTTACTCAGGAAAAAATTGGTCAGCCGGTCCATGTTCGCGCCGCGGCTCTCGATGAACGTGAGGAACGTCCCCAGCACGGTGTTGAAGAGGAAGAGTGCGACGACGATCATGACCATGGTGATGTCGCGGAGCTTGGCGGCCAGGTAGGCGATCAGGAAATGACGGCGCACCGTCCGGACCGACACATCGTAGATATGGTTGAGCGCGGTCCGGATTCCACCGAACAAGCGGGTGCTGAACCAGATGAAGCTCGGGATAGCGTACAACGTGAGCTTGTCCCGGTTTTGCGCGATCTTGGCGAGCAACCCCTCTACCACCGCGAAGGGGTCGTTCCCGCCGATCAGTGTATGCGGCGGCAGAAAAGGCTGCATCAGCTGGTGAATGTCTATCGGCGAAGAACTGCCCTGCAGCTGGGCCAGGTAGGTCAGCGCAATGAGGAGCAGGAGGATGAACGGCACCGCGGCCAGCAACGCATCAAAGGTGAGCGCGCTGGCCAGAAACGGGACGTTGTTTTCGTCGGCAGCCTGGAGAGTACGGCGGATGAAGCCCCGGATGCTCCGGTGCCACCCTCCAAGCGCGATGCCGGTCAGGCGCCGGACTCCTCAGCGGTCACGCCCCGGCGCCGGGCGCGGGCCTGTTCCAGCCTGCGCTCAAGCTCTTCGCGGGCGCCCGCGCGGCCCGGCGCTTCCACCATCTCCGGGGCGATATCGTCATCATCCTCATCACCCATGTCCCCGCCATCATAATCGGCATTCGGAGCATCCTGGCCTCGGGAGGAAAGACGCTGACCGAGCTCGTCCGCCTTTTCTTCCGCCATGGCGCGCACCTTCCGGAGACGCCGTTTCAGCCCGCGCCGGGTTTCTTCACCGCTCTGCGGAGCGTACATCAACGCGAGGCTGGCCCCGATTACCGCGCCGAGCAGCAGCGCTTTCACCGACGAGCCGCCCTCCCGCTCCACATACACGACCTTGTTATGATCGTCCCCGTCTTTCATCTCTTCCGCGACACTGCTGATAAAATCCATGATCGACATAGCTCTATTCTCCTGCTTCGGCGTCGTCCACCGCGGTGGCCAGCGCCGGCTTAAGTGACGCATGCGGCTGCACTGGTGCGTGCACGAACTGGTGGACCAGTCCCATGGTGCCGTTCACGTTCAGTTGTTCAAATAGAAAGGCGAATGTCTTCTCAAGGTCCTGGGCAATGGCCCGCCGGATTTCTTCCGGCAAGGACCAGAACTCACGCTTGAACGGCCCGATCGCCTTCTTGCGGGCCTTGTAATAGAACTGCTCGTCCGAATCGCTGGCCTTGCGCTCGCTCTGCGCATTCTCATCAAGCCACTTCCTGATGCGCTGGGAGAGGTCACGAGGCAGCAATGGATGATCGAACACAATGTTCTGAAAATTGGTGGCCAGGTGAATCTCAGCGGTTTCGATTCGCGGAAAATTCCCGAACGCGTTCGGGGGCAAGGTACTCGCGCCGTGCTGCACGGCGCCGGCCAGACCGTATTCCTCCCGCGACACTCTGGAAAGCGCCGCCAGGGCTTCGAGGTCGAGCTTTACATCGGCGATGGAACCATCTGGCAGCACGACGCCGCCATGCGAGGTGCCGGTCTGTACCGAGATTTTGGTGATGCCCTCTATGGCGCCCAGGTTCTTGCGAGCCGTATTGTATCCCTGCATAAACGCATGCAGCTCTTCCACGGTGCTGTTCTTGTGACCGACTTCACCGATCTCGGCACCCACCGAGACCGAAACACCCTCGGGCTCGCGTTCACGAATAAATGCGGTGATCTCGGCGGCATGCTGATAATTGAGCCGCTGCTGCTCCTCAAGCGTCGCCTTCGACAAGTCCACCAGCGTCGATGTATCGATATCAATGTTATAAAAGCCGGCTCCAACCTCCTCCGCGATCAACTTCTTCACCTCACCAAGCTCCTCTTCGGGATCGGCCTGGTATTTCTTCGCATTCACCTGGCAATGATCGCCCTGGATGAACAGCGGCAATGTGTATCCCTCCCGGAGTGCCGCCCCGATGAGCACCGCCACATACTCGGAGGGCCGCTGATCGGTGTATGCGATCTCGGAGCGGGCGATTTCGAAAATGATTGCCCCTGCCCGTCCCGCATTGGCCGTCCGCATGACCGCGCGGGCGGTATCATAGGTCATCATCCGGAGGTTCATGGCCGGAACTGTGAAACCCGAGCACTCACCTCGCGCGCGCGCCATGTAGATGCCGGTGATGGATGCGGGCCGGGCACCGGCCACCTGTCCCAGTTCCCAGAGCAGCCAGCGTGCGGCATCCTTTTCACTCTGGCTGCCAAACACGGCCTGCCATACCAGGCGATCGGTCGCTTCCGTCTGCAGCGTGGACGCATCCTTGACGTGCACGCCTCCCCCCGAGAGATGCACTGCCCCGGCGTAGAGATCGATGACCTTCTGGATAGGATCAGTCATGGTTTTCCTTGCAAAACGTTCAGGAACCAGCCCGCCCGACAATTTACGCGCAAACCCCACTGGAGCAAACAGTGGAGCGGGGATGAGGTGTGAGCCCGGGAGACTCGGGGCCTTACACTATGCTAAAGCTCATCCCCGGCCTTCCGGTTCTTTACCTCCTGGACTTCGAATCCGGGCCGGCCCATCGCGGCATAGGTCAGGCGTTTCCCTAACTCCACCCCGGGCTGGTCGAAGGGATTGATCCCGTACCACACACCGGCGTATCCGGTCGCAACCTGGAAAAACATGATCAACTCGCCCAGCGTCTCAGCCGTAAGCGCGGGCAGCTGAAGCGTCATGTTCATGCGGCCTTCGCTCGCGATGGCGGCTGATGTCGCCTCATATTCGGCGTGAAGCAGCTGGCCCAGGGTATGACCCTGCAGATAGGCGAGCTCATCAGGCAGGCCCGCGCGACGGGGAATGGTGACATCCTCGGCGAAATTGTCCACGGAAATAAAGGTCGTCACTTTGTCGTAGGGGCCTTCCATGAAGAGCTGCACCTGGCTGTGCTGGTCTGTGGCGCCCACGGCAGCCAGCGGAGTCGGTCCGGTGAAAACAAGGCGGCCATGGCGGTCTACTTTCTTGCCCAGACTCTCAGCCCATAACTGACGATACCATTCCGCGAATTCACGGAGCCGGTCGGTATAAGGCATCACCGTGTGGATCCGGGCGCCCTGGGTGGAATCGGCCGCCCAGAGCAGCGCGGCATACAATGCGGCGCGGTTCTGCAGCAGATTGTTCTGTTCGGCATTCTCAACCGCACGGCGGGCACCACTCAGCAGCGCGGCGATATCGATACCTACCAGAGCGGCCGGCAGCAATCCCACGGGAGAAAGCACGCTGAACCGTCCACCCACCTCGGGGGGCACATCGAGCGTGGCGATGCCATCGACTTTGGCAATTTCCCTGAGGGCGCCTTTAACGGGATCGGTGGTGAATACCAGGTGCCGGTATGCCGCCGACCCGAGCGCGTCCTCGAGCCATTGGCGAATAATGAGATACTGCGCCATCGTCTCCGCCGTTCCGCCGGACTTGCTGATCACGTTGACCAGGACCCGGCGGGGATCGATCCTCCGGAGCGCCGCGGCGATGCTGGTCGGGTCCACGTTGTCGAGGACAGTGAGACGGGGAAAGAACTCGCGGGCCTCGTCATCCAGCTCATTCCATGCGGGGGCCCGGAGGGCATTCAACAGAGCCTTTGCGCCCAGGGCAGATCCACCAATGCCCAGGACGACCACATGGTCATGGGCCTGGCCGAGCCCTTCGGCGAAGCCGGCGATGTTGCGGACGGCCGCGCCCTGCTCACCGAGCGCATAGAATCCGTACTCTCCTTCGGCGCGGCGGGACTGGACCTCTGCCTGCACATCACCGAAGCGCCGGACCAGTTCATCGAGTCGGGCGCGCGAAAGTCCGTGTTCGCCATCGAGGCCATCCTGCAGCATACGGCCATAATTCAGTTTCATGATTCCGGCCTCAAGTTCGAGTCTTCAACCCGGGAATGCACACCTCAGACCTCCACCACCAGCCCATCATATGCGGGGAAGACGCCTGCTGGCAGCTTCGCCGCCAGCTCGGCGTGCCCGGTCTCGTGCGTCAGGTGGGTAAGATAGGTTCGTTCCGCCCCGATCTGCTGGGCGGTGGCAATCGCCTCGGCGATACTCATGTGCGTGGGATGTGGTCTCCACCAAAGCCCGTTCAGCACGAGAACGCGTACACCGCGGAGCCGCTCGAGCTCGGGTTCCGCGACCGCCTTCACATCGGTGATATATGCGAGATCGGTGAAGCGATAACCGAACACGCGGAGATGACCATGTTGAAATGCGAGCGGAAGCACGTCCATGCCGGCAATCCGGATCCCCTGATCCGGCTCGAGGGGGTGAATATCCAGTTGCGGCTTCGAGGTACCCTCGAAAGCGCGCATCTCATCATCGAAGATGTAACGGAATCCCGAGCGTAAGCGATCCAGCGTTTCCGGGGGACCATAGACGGGAAGCGGCCGACGCCCCCGGGCCGAAAATATTCTCAGATCGTCGATGCCGTTGGTATGGTCGGCGTGCTCGTGCGTATAGAGCACGGCATCAACGTGATTGATTTTCGCGGCGACCAGCTGCAGCCGTAACTCCGGAGGAGTATCAATAAGGATGGTGCTATCGTCCGCCTGAACTACCGCACCGGACCGGGTTCGCTTGTCGCGCGGGTCGGTCGAGGCGCAAACCGCACAGGCGCACCCCACCTGGGGAATGCCAAACGACGTACCGGTCCCGAGGAAGGTGAGCTTCATTCAGCAAGGAAGGGCCAGGATGGCGAGGCGGCCCGGCGGGACTGCCGCAGATGAGAACACCACCGATTCCAGGGACCAGCTCCGAGCTCGCCAACCAGCCGCCCTGCCGCCGTCCTAGACATGCTCCACCTTCAGCAGGTTCGTGGTTCCCGGGACATCAAACGGAACGCCGGCGGTGACGACGACGGCCTGACCTGCTACCGCCAGCTTGCTTTCGATGATGCGCTGCCGGGCAATCACAAGCATGGAATCGTAATTCGGCATATGATCGACAAACGCGGGCACTACACCCCAGACCAGCGAAAGCTGCCGATAGGTCTCGAGCTCCGGGGTGATGGCGAGAATGGGGACCGGCGGCCGATATGCGGCCACCTTGCGGGCGGTGAAGCCGCTGCTCGTAAAACAGACAATCAACGGTGTCGAGAGAAGTTCTGCGGCGACACAGGTGGCCAGCCCGATCGCGTCTTCAGTGCGAACGGGGGTGCGCGGGGCGAGGACCCCATCGGCTTCTTCGCCCTTGCGGCGGGAGTACCCGACCGACGCCTCGTAGGCAGCGCTCCGGCCCCGCTGGTTCGCCTCCATCTCGCGCGCAATCCGATCCATCGCGCGCACTGCCTCGAGAGGAAACTCGCCGACGGCCGTCTCAGCCGACAGCATCACCGCATCGGTCCCGTCGAGAATGGCATTGGCGACATCGGAAGCCTCAGCGCGCGTCGGCCGGGGGGCATGAACCATTGACTCGAGCATCTGCGTTGCGGTGATGACCGGCTTGCCCTGCAGGTTCGCTTCCCGAATCAGCCGTTTCTGCATGAGCGGTACTTCCTCGAACGGAAGCTCGACGCCCAGGTCGCCTCGCGCCACCATGATCGCATCCGAGACCTCGATAATGGCGCCCAGGTTGCGCACCGCTGTGTCCTTCTCGATCTTGGCGATCAGCTTGATGTTCCGGGGCACCAGAGCGCGCAGCTCTTCCATATCCTCCGGTCGCCGGACAAAGGACAGCGCGATGAAATCCACGCCCATCCTGATGGC
>JBDTQP010000183.1:0-6122 GCA_039932125.1 Gemmatimonadota bacterium | reverse complement strand
CAGAGCTCTCAGCGATATGCGACAAGCAATATTATGAGAAAACCTGAACCCTACTGGAATCCCTACGTGGCCGGTTTTTTCCTCGGCCTGGTACTGCTCGCTGCCTTCGTGGTCATGGGGCGGGGCCTTGGGGTATCCGGTGCGGTGACCAGCACCGTCGTTGCCGGTGTCGATGCTGTCGCGCCGGCGCACGCCCGGGCCAACCCCTACTCTGCCGCATATCTGGGTGACGGAACTGTGAGCCCGCTCAAGGACTGGCTCGTGATCGAAGTCCTGGGTGTCCTGATAGGCGGGCTTGTTTCTGCGTTGCTGGCGGGGCGATTTCAGCTGAAGGTGGAGAAAGGTCCCCGGATCAGCGGGCGGGGGCGGCTGGTGGCCGCGTTTGGCGGCGGTGCCATCATGGGGTTTGCGACGCGCGTTGCGCGCGGGTGCACCAGTGGGCTGGCGCTCACGGGCGGTGCCATGCTGAGCGTGGGGAGCTGGGTGTTCATGATCGCGATATTCGCCGGTGCTTATGCAACCGCGTATTTCGTAAGGAGGCAGTGGACGTGAACGCACCGTTCTATCAATACGGCGCCTTTGGCCCCGGTGCGTCGCTGGTGGTCGCGATCATCATTGGCCTCGGGTTTGGGTTCTCCCTCGAGCGGGCCGGGTTCGGCAACTCCAGAAAACTCGCCGCGCAGTTCTATTTCAAAGATCTCGCGGTGTTCAAGGTGATGTTCACCGCGATCGTGACGGCGATGATCGGGCTCTACCTGCTGTCGAAGATCGGAGTGCTCGATCTCTCGCTCATCTATCATCTGCCAACATATCTCGTTCCTCAGTTGCTCGGCGGGCTTCTCTTCGGTGCGGGCTTCGTGATCGGCGGGTACTGTCCAGGCACGTCGTGTGTCGCCGCGTCGAGCGGCAAGATCGATGGCCTCGTCCTGATCCCTGGCATGTTCTTCGGTATCTGGGTCTTCATCGAGCTGTATCCGCGGATCGAGGGCTTTGTGAACTCAACGCCCATGGGAGAGTTAGACATACCGCAGCTTACGAAGTTGCCCTACGGTGCCATCGTTCTCGCGGTGCTCGTTCTTGCGCTTGTTGGATTCTGGCTTGCCCAGTGGATTGAAACGCGCAACGGGGAGATTGTGCAACCGGTGGAGTAGGCCCTGCCGCAAGGGTCAGGCATGAGAAGGCTATACCAACGGCCTTACCGCAAAGGCGCAAAGCACGCGAAGACACGCTGTTCTTTGGGAGTCTTTGCGGACTTCGCGCCTTTGCGTCAAGGCAGTTCCTTCCCCGGCTCGTCATTTTCTGCCCGCTTCCCCGCTTCCCCGCTTCCCCGCTTCCCCGCTTACAATTGATGCATGGCTACCAAACTCGAAAAAACCATCAAGCGTGAACTGGATCTCCATAGTCGTCTTTATACGGTCACCATGGGACCGGAAGGGGTAAAGATCACCCCCAAGGGCGGCCGCAAGGGTCACTTCATGTCGTGGGAGACGCTGTTAAGCGGAGATGCTGAACTCTACGCGGACATGAAGTTGTCCATCGAGGCGCTCAAGGCTGGTCGAGGTGAAGAGCAGGGCGGGAATGACTGACGATTCTCTATCCATGCTCCCATTGCGATTCACCGGCTGACCGTTCACCTTGAGGCTCTTCGCAGGCAATCTCACACTGCATCAGTGGCGACTTCAGGGGGAATATGGGAACCGCGGACGTCCAGGGTCCTCTGTGGGGGTCGCGCGCGCGCGAGTGGGCGACGATCCAGGAGCAGGCGCTTCGTGCCGGATATGAAGCCGTTATGGAGGATGTCAAGATTGGACACGGCATCCGCCTGCTCGACATTGGATGTGGTGCTGGAATGTTCTGTCGGATGGCGGCGGGAAAAGGGGCCCAGATTTCCGGCATCGATGCGTCAGCCGAGCTCCTTGCGATCGCGCGGGAACGGGTAGCGGCTGGAGACTTTCACCAGGGAGATATGGAATCCCTGCCCTGGGCGGACGCCTCCTTCGATGTCATCACCGGTTTCAACTCCCTCCAGTACGCCGGCAGTCCGCTCAGAGCCCTGCAGGAGGCGCGTCGCGTCGGCGCACCCGGTGGAACCGTGGTTGTGATGGTATGGGGCAAGCCGGAGCAATGCGATGCAACCGGCCATCTTCGCGCGCTGGAAGCGCTGCTTCCTCCAGTAACAGCTGAAGGACCCGGGCGTTTCGCATTCTCCTCCGGTGGAGCATTGGAGTCGCTGGTGAAAGACGCCGGGCTCTCGCTCATGCATGCTCGTGATGTCGAAACCGAGTGGAGGTATCCGGATGAAGCCACGGCGATTCGCGGCCTTTCATCGGCGGGGCCCGCCGTACGCGCATCGCGGCACTCGGGACCCGATACTGTAGCCCGGGCACTTGCCGAGTCGATCGCGCCATATCGACAGCCACCCGGCCACTATCTTTTGCGGAATACATTCCGATACGTGATCGCCGGCGTGTAACCATTCCCGGGCCCAATCCGGACCTCCAATCACCCTACTGTCATCGATGCGTCTCTTTACCTCCAGCTGGACCGCTCCCGCGAGCGTCATGAGCGCGCTTGCCCTTGCGGCCTGCAGCAGCAATACCAACTCGGCTGCTTCAGAAACCCCCGCTCCTAAAGCCGGCTGTTGTTCCCCGACCGTCCTCGCCAACGGACTCCGGATCGCTGAACGGTATCGTGTCGCCTCCATCACCCGGCGACGATTCAATCACGCGGAGCTCTGGCGGGCGATCGCACCGTACACCAGCTCTTCGGCGCTGGTGACCCGGGAGATCGGGCGCTCGGTCCAGGGACGGGAGATTCGCTCGGTCTCCTTTGGCACCGGTCCCATCACCGTTCTGCTCTGGTCGCAGATGCACGGCGATGAGGCTACGGCCACGATGGCGCTGGCGGACATCTTCCGCTTTCTGGCCGAGGCGAAAGGCGACTCGCTTCGGGAGCGGTTGAGTAGGGCATTGACGATCGTGGCGGTGCCGATGCTCAATCCCGATGGCGCCGAGTTGTTCCAGCGGGAGAACGCAATCGGGGTGGATATCAACCGCGATGGTCGGAGGCTGGCGACGCCCGAAGCGCGGGCGCTCAAGGCGCTACGCGATTCTCTTCACCCGCAGTTCGGATTCAATCTGCACGATCAGGGAGCCCGCACCAGGGTAGGGGACCACGGTCTTCCGGCCGCGATCGCGCTGCTGGCACCCGCATATGATGAGGCCCGCAGCTATAACGAGGTACGGAGTCGCGCCCGCCTGGTGGCGGCGACGATCGCCACAACGTTGAACGGCGAGATAACCGGCCGGATAGCCAGGTACGATGACACGTTCAATCCGCGTGCCTTCGGCGATTTGATGCAGCAATGGGGCACCAGCACGGTGCTCATTGAGAGTGGGGCTCTGCCCGGTGATCCTGAGAAACAGCATCTTCGCGCGCTCAACGTTGCGGCGCTCCTTGCCGCGCTCGACGCGATTGCGACCGGCAGCTATCATGCAGCGCCGGAATCGGTGTACGAATCGCTCGCCTACAATGTCACAGGCACCAATGACGTGCTGGTGCTGGGAGGACAGCTGGTTCTACCAGGCAGAAAGGCGCTGCTGGCGGACATCGCCATCAACTATGATGAGTCGCTCGCCCGGACTGGGGGAAGGATCCGGGACGTGGGCGATCTGCAGGCTGCCGTCGGTATCGATACCCTTGATGCGACCGGGCTTTTCATTCATCCGTCCGCCGGATCACTGACCACTCGCGATGGACAAAGCTGGCTTCGCCTCGGTGCACCGGCGGTATTCGAGCTGCGCAAGGGAGCATCGCCCTCGAGTGAGCTTGTCCGCCGGATATCGGTGAACGGTACGCGGTAAGCGGTGAGCGGTGAGCGGTAAGCGGTAAGCGGGCTGAGACTTTGTCGATCAAGATGTTTATCCGCCAGCCACCAACCACCAACCACTATCCACTAACCACTAACCACTAACCACTAGTCACTAGAGTTATGGCTCCACTGCTGGTCCTCTTCGTCACGGCGTTCGTGGACATGATCGGTCTCACCATGATCGTGCCCATTCTGCCGTACTATGCGAAGAACTTTGGAGCCAGCGCATCGGTCATCGGGCTGCTGATCAGCGCGTTCTCGCTCGCGCAGCTCATGGTGGCGCCCGTCTGGGGCCGATTTTCCGATCGGTACGGCCGCCGTCCAGCTATTCTTGCGGGTCTTCTGATCACCGCGGTCGCTTATCTGATCTTTGCGTTCAGCGGCTCGGTCTGGCTGCTTCTGCTCTCACGGATCATCCAGGGGCTGGGGGGCGGAACGATCGGGGTCGTGCAGGCATACGTTGCCGATGCTTCACTACCCGAGCAGCGCACCAAGAGCCTTGGTTGGCTATCCGCCGTGACGAGTCTCGGCGCTGTGGCCGGGCCGGCATTCGGATCCGCCATGATCCGCGTCGGCGGCCAGAGCGCCCCGGGCATCGGGGCCGCGATCCTGGCCCTCCTGGTCGGGATATTTGCCTGGCGTTACCTGCGAGAGTCACACGAGATCAGAAAATCAGGCGCGCACGCGGCTCCCCCGGTGACACGCGGCCGGTCCGTGCTGGTTGCCGTGCTCGTCGGCTGGAACAACCCTGCTTCCCGGCTCATCTGGATCTACACGATCGCCATCGGTGCATTTTACGGAACGATCCAGACCGTGTCGCTCCTGCTCCAGAAGCGCTTTGCGATCACGGTGGACCAGGCCGGCTACTTCATCATGTACCTGGGAGGGATGGGAGCGATCATCAGGGCGCTCATTCTCGGGCCCATGGTGGATCGCCTTGGAGAGGCGCGGCTGTCGCGGCTGGGAATCGTGATTCTGGCACTGGGACTGGGGTTCACCGGGACTGCCCGGGGCTGGCCCATGCTTGTTGCAGGATTCACCCTGATGCCGCTGGGTACCGCGTTCATCTTCCCCTGTGTGACCGGACTTCTCTCCCGGGTGATCCCGGGGGCGGAGCGGGGACTCTATATGGGCGTGCAGCATACCTTCGGTGGCGCATCACGAGTCGTATTTCCCATCGCGGCTGGAATCCTGATGGACCATTTCGGCATCGGCGTTCCATTCGTCGTCTCCGCCGTGCTCGTCCTGCTCACGCTGCCACTTACGGGAGCGATGGCAAGTTATCTCGCTCCCTCTCGGGCGTCGCAGGAGACGCTCGAAGTTGCCGCAGCCGATATTACGGGTGAAATGTCGATCGAGACGCTGACTGAGGTGCAACCAGGGCTCCCCGACGGAACGCCCGGAACGGGTGCGACCCGGGGACTCTGAAGTCATCCAAATCGACCCCTTCATCCAATCATCCAATTGTATGCCGATCCAGCTGACCTGCCGAGGAGTGCTTTTTGACCTCGATGGCGTCCTGGTAGACTCACGCGCAAGCGTGGAGGAGGTCTGGCGGATCTGGGCGGCAGAACGAAATCGCGATCCGGATGCTTTCATCAGAGTTGCCCATGGGCGGCGCATCTCTGAAACGCTGCGCATGGTAGCGCCGGAGCTTGACATTGCGCGGGAAACGGCGGCACTCGATGCTCTGGAAGAGGAGGTCGTTGTCGGCCTGCGGGCGATCCCCGGCGCGACAGAGCTGGTCGCATCGCTTCCTTCCGGATCATGGGGGATCGTTACTTCGGGTAGCACTCCGATTGCCCGGCTGCGTCTCGAGCTGGCCGGTCTTCCGGTCCCGCAGGTTTTCATCACGGCGGAACAGGTGCAGAAGGGTAAACCGGATCCCCAGGGCTATATCGCCGGAGCAGAACGACTCGGCATTCCCGGAACAGACTGTCTCGTCTTCGAGGACGCTCCTCCTGGAATTGCTGCCGCAAAGGCCGCGGGAATGCGGGTCGTTGGTGTGTTGACGACCCATGAGGCCGCTGCGATCCAGGGAGTCGATGCCCTGGTTCCCGATCTCAGGCATGTTTCGGTGGGGATCACCCGCGGCGACATCTGTGTGCTGGTATACCAGCGGCCTCAGCAGTGCTGAACAATTTCCATTCTGTGAAAGAGTTTGACGATCTCGCGCGGAACGACTCGTCTGTCCTGGCGAGTCGCGAGCGAATTCTTCGCATTTCTCCCTGATCATGCTGGTGCACTGCGG
>JBDTQP010000182.1:0-6140 GCA_039932125.1 Gemmatimonadota bacterium | reverse complement strand
AATACGCGTCGAACCAACCGTGATGGCAATTGAGTGAACATCCGTGACTCAGTGGTGGCATTCTAATGCGAGAATAATGGCGTGCTTGCACCGTATTCTCCTCACGTTTTTAAAACAGGATCAGCATTGACGAATCAGACTCTGGGTATCATCAAGCCCGACGCCATCGCCAGCGGCAAGGCTGGTCTCATTATCGCCCATCTGCAGAAAGAGGGGTTCACGATTCGCGCGGCGCGGCTGACCCGGCTTACCCGGGCGCAGGCCGAGCGATTTTATGAGGTCCACCGGGGCCGGCCATTCTATGAGGAGCTGGTACAGTTCATGTCGAGCGGACCCTGCATGCCGATGGCCCTGGAGCGCTCGAGTGCCGTGCCTCAGATGCGGACGACGATCGGTGCGACTGATCCCGCCGAAGCCGCCGCGGGCACCATCCGAAAGCTCTACGCGGAGTCCAAGGGGAGAAACGCGATTCATGCGTCGGACAGTGACGAAAATGCTGCCAGGGAAATCGGATTTTTCTTCAGTGAGAGCGAACTGGCCGGGCTCTGGGGTTAGTTCGGTGAGCGGTGAGCGGGTGGTTCCTTGTGTTCATCTTCAGGCCAATATTGGTCGGCAGGGGATGGCAACCGGCATTCTCCGCTCCCCGGTATTTCCCGCTCACCGCTGACCCCTTACTGCTCACGCTTTTTGAGGAGAGCAGGACTTGCCCTAAGTATAGGTAGAGTTTAGGTTTGCCGCCTATGTTCGAGGTCGATATTCGGGAGTTGCAGCGGGGTCCGGTGGCGACGGTTGGGGAGTTGGCTCCTGATGATCCCACGTTCAGTGGTCTGGGTTTCGAGTTGGCCGCTCCGATGAGCATTGATGGCCAGCTGCAGGAGACCTCGGACGGCGAATATTTCTGGCGGGCCACCCTCTCCAGTGCACTCAAGGCCAGCTGCCGCCGATGTCTCACCGAGCTGACGGTGCCGCTCGAAGCTGACGTCAACGTCATGTTCAGCACCGATCCCGACGCCGCGGACGATCCGAGCGTGTATCCGTTGCCGGAAGACAGTCGAATGCTTGATGTCCGAACCGCCGTGCGCGAGGAATTGGCGCTTTCCGCGCCGGCGTTTGTGTTGTGTCGGGAAGAGTGCGCCGGCCTTTGCCCCACCTGCGGGGCCGACTTGAATGCGGGAGCGTGCGTCTGCGTCGCTTCCGATCTAACCAAGAGGTAGTCACATGGCGGTCCCCAAGAGGCGGACGTCGAAAGCTCGGAAACGGTCACGACGCAGCCACCATTCAGGAGCCGGTATGGCGACGCAGCCGTGTCCGCGCTGCTCGTCTCCCAAATTGTCCCACCGTGTGTGCGGTACGTGTGGGTACTATCGAGGCAAGAAGCTGGTTGAGGTCGAGGACGCCTGAGGGTGATCCGGGTCGCCCTGGATGCCATGGGTGGGGACAACGCGCCAGTCGTTGAGATCGACGGCGCGGTCCTCGCCCTCAAGGAATTACCTCCCAATTTTGTCATTCAGCTGGTGGGTAACACCGAAGCCATAGAAGCGCAGCTGGCCCGGTATCCTGCCGCCGATCGCAGCCGCATCGAAATCCATGAAGCGGCCGAGGTGATCGGCATGAGCGAAAAGCCTCTCGCCGCCATTCGGAAGAAACGCAAGTCCAGCATCGTCATCGGCATGGGCATGCAGAAGGCGGGGCAATCGGACGCCTTCATTTCGGCCGGTAATACCGGTGCCGTGCTCGCCGCCGGCACGGTGCTCCTCGGGCTTCATGATGGCGTCGAGCGCGCGACGGTCGCGACGCTCTTCCCGACCGCAGACCGGCCGGCTCTGGTGCTCGATGCCGGCGCCAATGTCGACTGCTCCGCGCGCGAGCTGGTCTGCTTCGCCCACCTCGGCACCGTGTACAGCCGCGATCTCTTTGGCCAGAAGAATCCCGTTGTCGGCCTGCTCAACATCGGCGAGGAAGACGAAAAAGGAAACGCGATCGTCAAGGAAGCCCACCAGCTGCTCAAGCAGGATACCCGTCTCAATTACATCGGCAACATCGAAGGCCGCGACATTCTCACCGGCCACGCGAAGCATGGGTCCATCGATGTCATCGTCGCCGACGGGTTCGTCGGTAATATCGTTCTCAAGTTCTACGAGTCGGTTGCCCGATTGATCGTTCGACTGGTGAAACGCGATGCGCCAGAAGTGCTCGAGCGCGAGGATATCCGGAAGATTTTCAAGATTCTCGATTACGCGGAATACGGCGGCGCACCGCTCCTGGGGGTGCAGGGGGTATGCGTGATCTGCCACGGCTCCTCCACCGTGAGCGCCGTCAAGAACGCGATTCGGGTGGCGGTCCAGGCGGTTGAGGCTGGGCTTTCCCAGCACATCGGTGCCGAGTTTGCCCAGCGGGAAGTCCCGGCGCAGGCATGATCACCCGGCCGTTTGCGGAAATCACCGGGCTGGGGGTGGCCGTTCCCGAGAAGGTGGTCACTAACGCCGACTTCGAGAAAAGTCTCGAGACCTCAGACCAGTGGATCGTCGAGCGCACCGGGATTCGTGAGCGGCGGATCGCGGCACCGGGACAGTCACTTGCCTCTCTCTCTCAAGACGCGGCCAACATCGCGATGGAGCAGGCCGGCATCACTCCGCTCGACCTCGATGCGATCGTGCTGGGCACCGCGTCGCCCGATCGGCTGCTGCCATCCACCGCCTGCGACCTCCAGGCTCTCCTCGGCGCGGACAACGCAGCCGGTTTCGATATCGGCGCTGCCTGTCCCGGATTCATCTTCGGCCTGACGGTCGGAGAGGGACTGATCGCCTCCGGCCAGAGCAGAACCGTGCTGGTAGTCGGGGCCGAAAAGCTTTCGACCATCACCGACTTCACCGACCGCTCCACGGCGATACTTTTTGGCGATGGGGCCGGCGCGGCCGTTCTCCGGAAAAAATCCAGCAACGACGGGCGTGGGTTGCTCTCGACGTTCATCAAGTCGGACGGTAAGCTGGCGCCTCTTCTGTATCGTCCGGGAGGTGGTGCCTGTGACCCGATCAGCGAGAAGGTGGTCCGCGAGCGGTCGCATTACATCAAGATGGCGGGCCGCGAGGTGTTCAAGGCTGCGGTGCTCGCGATGGCCGAGTCCTGTGATGAGGCGCTCACGCGGGCCGGCGTGACGTCCGACCAGATCGACCTGATGATTCCCCACCAGGCCAACATCCGGATCATCGAAGCGACGGCGAAGCATGCGGGCATGCCCATGGAAAAGGTGATGGTCAACGTCGATCGGTATGGTAACACGTCCTCCGCGTCCATTCCGCTCGCGATTGACCAGGCGGTAAAGGAGGGTCGCATCGTTCCCGGATCCCTGCTTCTCCTGGTTGCGTTTGGAGCCGGGTTCACCTGGGGTAGCGTCGTCGTCCGGTGGTGACAGTGGTACTCTGCCCCGGGCAGGGGGCGCAGAAGGTCGGGATGGGAAAGGATCTGGCCGATCGCTTTCCACGCGCGCGGGAGACCTTCGCCGCAATCGATGATGCCCTGGGCGTACGTCTCTCCGCCACGATGTGGGAAGGTCCCGAAGATCAGCTCACTCTCACGCACAATGCGCAGCCGGCGATTCTGGCGCACAGCGCCGCCGTCTTCGCCGTGGTGAGAGACGCGCTGGGAGAGATCGGCGCCGGCGCCGGACACAGCCTGGGTGAGTACAGCGCCTGGCACATGGCGGATGCCGTTGACGCGGCTGACGCGGCGCGTCTCGTTCGCCGCCGCGGTGAGCTCATGCTGGAAGCGGGACTGCAGCGTCCGGGTGCCATGGCGGCGGTGCTGGGCTTGCCGACCGCCGACGTCGAGGCCGCCTGCATGGAAGCGTCGAGCGCTGATGGCATCGTGGTCGCGGCGAATCTCAATGCTCCCGATCAGACGGTGATTTCGGGAGACCCGGCCGGGGTCGAGCGGGGCGGCGCGGCTTGCAAAGCTCGCGGAGCCAGGCGGGTGATTCCGCTCAAGGTGAGCGGTGCGTTCCATTCCCCGCTGATGGCGCCTGCCGTCGATGGATTGCTCAGCGCGCTGAGTGGAGTCACCTTCCGTGATGGCAGGTTTCCAGTAGTCGCCAATGCCAGCGGTGAGGCGATCGGAAGCGGACTCGATGCCAAGCGCCTTCTTGCCGACCAGCTGACCGCGCCGGTGCGCTGGGTGTCCTGCATGCAGACGGCAGCGGCGCTCGTGCCGGAAGCTCGATTCGTCGAGATCGGGCCGGGAAATGTGCTGAGCGGCCTGCTCAAGAAGATTGTGCCTGGTGCCGTAAGCGTGGCGCTTGGCACGGCCGATGAGGTTGAGAAATTTCTGAACGCCACTGGGGCATAGGTCAAAGCCATGGTCTCCATCGATTTAAGTGGCAAAGTGGCGTTGGTGACCGGCTCGACCCGCGGGATCGGCACTGCCATCGCGGCGGAACTGTACCAGGCGGGAGCCAAAGTCGCCGTCGTCGGGCGCGACCTCGCGAAAGCAACGGAAGTGGCCAGGACGCTGGGGGATCGCGCCACCGGGATTGCCTGCGACGTGCTCGATGTCTCCCAGGTCGAGGCGGCGATCGCGACAGCGGAGAAGACGATCGGTCCCATCGATATCCTGGTCAACAACGCTGGTGTGGCCCGCGACAATCTCCTGCTCCGCATGAGCGAGCAGGACTGGGACATGGTGCTCGATGCCAACCTCAAGGCGGCGTTTTACACGAGCAAACTCTGCATCCGGGGCATGATGAAGCGGCGCTCGGGCCGGATCATCAACATCACCAGTGTGGTGGGCATCACCGGCAATAAGGGCCAGGCGAATTACGCTGCGAGCAAGGCAGGGCTGATTGCATTCAGCCAGTCCATTGCGAAGGAGTATGCCAGCCGGAACGTGCTGGTGAATTGCGTGGCCCCGGGATTCATCGAAACCGACATGACGAGCGACTTGCCCGGCGAAGTAAGGTCGGCAATGTTACAGGGCATCGCCCTGGAGCGGGCGGGGCGTCCGGCGGACGTGGCAGGGGCGGTACTCTTTCTGGCGTCGGACCTGGCGGCGTACATCACGGGCCAGGTGATCGTGGTTGATGGCGGGATGGTTTTTTAGGGCGATGGCGCGAACTCAACAATACTCCTGAGGACAGCATGAGCGAGATCGAAGAAAAGGTCAAAGACATCATCGTCGAGGAACTGGGCGTTGAGCGGGAGAAGCTCACCGAAGAAGCGAGCTTCATGGAGGATCTCGGCGCCGACAGTCTCGACACGGTCGAGCTCGTCATGGCCTTCGAGAAGGAATTCGACATCGACATCCCGGACGAGGAGGCCGAAAAGCTCCGGACCGTCGGTGATGCGATGAAGTACCTGCACGAGAAGATCGGCAAGTAAGTTTGACCCATCGAGTCGTCGTCACGGGCCTCGGGCTCGTGACTCCCCTTGGGCTGAATGTCGAGGAGACCTGGACCGGCCTGCTGGAGGGCCGGTCCGGTGCTGCCCCGATCACGAAGTTCGATCCTTCCAAGCTCCAGGTGCGGTTTGCCTGCGAGGTGAAAGGGTTCGATCCGCTGGGTTACATGGACCGGAAAGAGGCGCGCCGCTACGACCTCTTTGCTCAGTTCGCGCTGGCTGCCGCCACCCAGGCGGTGACCCAGGCGGGCCTGGAAGGAAAGGTGCCGAACCCCGACCGCACCGGTGTGCTGATCGGCAGCGGGATCGGCGGGATGGCCACCTTCGAGGAGCAGTGCTCGATCTACCTCACCAAGGGGCCTGACCGGGTATCGCCATTCTTCGTCCCCATGTTCATTCCTGACATAGCGGCGGGAATCGTCTCGATCCGCTATGGTCTCAAGGGTCCTAATTTCTGCACCGTGTCGGCCTGCGCGTCTTCCGCGCATGCGGTTGGTGAATCCTACAAATTCATTCGCCACGGCATGGCAGACGCCATGGTGACCGGCGGTTGCGAAGCCGCAATCACCGGTCTCGCGATCGCCGGATTTCAGAACATGAAGGCGCTCTCCACCCGAAACGACGCGCCGGAAAAGGCCAGCCGGCCCTTTGACAAGGAGCGGGATGGTTTCGTGCTGGCCGATGGCGGTGCCGTCGTCGTGCTGGAGAGTCTCGAACATGCGATGGATCGCGGGGCCAGGATACTCGGCGAGG
>JBDTQP010000181.1:0-6162 GCA_039932125.1 Gemmatimonadota bacterium | reverse complement strand
CACGACCCCGGCATTATGAGTGCCGTGCTCTAACCACCTGAGCTACCCTGCCCTGCGTCCAGCCACCACCAACCAGCCGGCGCGGTGCAATCCTAGCGGACCTCATCTCTAGGTGTCAACCAGCCAGGGGGCAGACCGGCCGATTACTTCTCATTCCCGGCGGAGTCGGCGGGTGCCACCAGACGATAGAGGTACTCGCCCTGTCGTATCATCCCGAACTCCTCACGCGCCACTCGTTCCTGTTCAGCCGGGTCGTGCTCGATGGAGCCGGCGACCACCTGCAGAGAATCGAGAGAAGCCGTGAGCGCTGCCACGGTCGCTCGTTCGTTCGAAACCTGCCGCCGGAGTATGAGCCAGTCTCCCGTGCTGTACTCTCCGCCGCTCCAGGCGAAGATGAGCGCGATGATCACAACGGCCACTGCTCCCCAGCGCACCGGGGTCATAGCGAGTAGAGATCCCGTCCCGGATAGTGCGCGACGTCGCCGAGCTCTTCGGCGATCCGAAGAAGCTGGTTGTACTTGGCGACGCGATCGGTGCGACTGGCACTTCCGGTCTTGATCTGTCCGGCTCCGGTGGCCACGGCCAGGTCCGCGATAAAGGTGTCCTCGGTTTCTCCCGATCGATGGGAAATGATGACGCCGTACGAGCTGCTCTTGGCGAGCTCGATACATTGCATGGTTTCGGTCAGGGTGCCGATCTGGTTGACCTTGATGAGAATGGCATTGGCGATCCCGTTCTCGATGCCCCGCCCCAGCCGATCGACATTGGTGACGAACAGGTCATCTCCCACCAGCTGCACCCGATCCTGAAGCGCTTCCGTGAGAATCGCCCATCCATCCCAGTCGTCTTCCGCGAGGCCATCCTCGATAGACACGATCGGGTAGCGGTCCACCCAGCTGGCGTACAGCTCCACCAGCTGGCGCGCGCTCCGCTTGGTCCCGTCGCCCTTCTTGAAAACATATTCTCCGTCCTGGTACAACTCGGAGGCCGCGACATCGAGCGAGATCGCAATGTCCTTCCCCGGGTCGTAACCGGCAGCCTGGATGGCTTCCATGACGGCATCGAGGGCGGCCTCATTGGAAGGCAGCATCGGCGCGAAGCCGCCTTCATCTCCCACCGCGGTGGAAAGCCCCTTTTTGCCCAGCACTTTCTTGAGCGCGTGAAACACTTCGACGCCCATCCGCAGCCCTTCGGAGAAATCATCGGCTCCGATCGGCACGATCATGAACTCCTGGGCATCAACGTTATTCGACGCGTGGGCGCCGCCGTTCAGAATGTTCATCATGGGAACCGGCAGCACGTGCGCCAGCGGCCCGCCGAGATAGCGATAGAGCGGCAAGCCACATTCCTGCGCCGCCGCGCGCGCAACCGCCAGGGAGACCGCGAGGATCGCATTCGCGCCGAGGTTGCTCTTGCTGGGTGTTCCGTCAGTCTCCAGCATGACGGCATCAATGGCGATCTGCTCCTCAGCAGCCATCCCTTCAAGGCGCGGTCCGATCACTTCGTTCACATTGCGCACGGCATCCAGCACGCCTTTCCCACCATAGCGCTTCGCGTCGTTATCCCGCAGCTCGTTGGCCTCGTGCTCACCCGTTGAGGCACCGCTCGGGACTGCCGCCCGCCCCTGCGCGCCGCTCGCGAGCGTCACCTCCGCTTCGACGGTCGGGTTCCCTCGGCTATCGATGATCTCGCGGCCATGCACTTCAATAATGGTGCTCATATTCCAGGAGTCGAGGTGATGGAAAGAGTAGTCAACGGTGAACGATGTACCGGTACCCTGCACCATGCGGGCAGCGGCGCGGAAGCTTAGCGCGCTCTCACGGAGGCGTCAACGTAATCACGCAAAGGGTGTGAAGGGGGCAGGTTAGTAACAAACCAGGCCCCGGAGATCATCGGAAATGATCGTAACCGACGAGATCAACTCTGGAACCATCATGCGTCAGGTGGACGTCGTGACCGGACACCACTTCTCCGATCCTGGTAAGCGGAAGGCCGGTCACCGATTGAAACTCCAGGGCATCATCCAGGGTAAAATCGGACGGCATGGCGACAAGAAGCTCATAATCTTCGCCGCCTCGGGCCGCGAATAGAGGAGCCGGCTCACCAAGACTCTGGGCGACCCCGGCGACGCCGCTTTCAAGAGGAAGGAGCCCAAGATCGAGACGAATCGCAACACCAGATGCCGCCGCAAGGTGCCCGGCGTCTCCGGCGATTCCATCGCTCAAGTCGATCATGGCATGCGCCCCGTGCATCGCGAGCCAGCGTCCGGCTGATACCCGGGGGATCGGATGGGCAAACCGTGCGCGAACTGGGTCCGGTAGTGGCTCACCTGAGAGCAGCAGGCTGAGTGCAGCCGCCGATCCTCCCAGCCATCCAGTCACGTAGATCCCATCTCCAGATTGCGCTCCACTCCGACGAATCGGATGGGGCGCGCGACCAAGAACGGTGACGTCAATGGTCCACTGATTACTCGCTGAGAGGTCACCGCCAAGAACATGGCCTCCGGCGGCGACGGCTGCGTCGCCACATCCGAGGGCCAGGTCCCGGAGCGCATCCGCAGGAGAGTCTGGAGGAACGCCGATCGCGGTGAGGATGCCGATTGGGTCTGCTCCGACGGCGGCCAGATCGGAGAGGGCACCAGACGCCGCCCGCCACCCAATGTCGCGCATGGTCAACCACTCACGACGAAAATGCACATGCTCAACGGAAAGATCGACACTGATTGCCAGTGTTTCTCCGCCGATACTGATCAATGCACAATCGTCACCGATATCCGAGGCCGAAGGGCCGAGTGCGCGAGCGATGGCCCGGATGCGGTCGAACTCGGGACCATTCGCAAGGAAAACATCGCCGGCCATGCCCGTGATCCGATTCCGTTCAGCGGATCGCGTCAAGCCGAAAACGCACCAGGCCGTGCTCAGTGGCGATCCAGAGGTACTGGTCATCGATGGCCAGATCATACGGCGAACCGGGTATGTCGCCCGGCACTCGAAGAACGCGGGCCGGGATGGCGTTGAACGGGACAAGAGCGACGCCCTGGTCACCGGCGACCCAGAGTCCCCCCTCGCCACCTGCCATCGCTCTCAAACGACCGAGGGTAGTCGAGATGGTCGGACCAAGCCACCAGGTCTTGAGCCTGGCATCACGCCAGATCACCCGATCCTCGGTCAGGCCCACCAGCGTGTCCCGCTGCCACATGAGCGCCACGACTGGCTCGCCGAGCGTGGCCACGGTGTTGAGCTCGGCAGGCAACGAAAGCCCGGGATCGCCCGGTATTGCGGCGAGGAGTCCGCGCGGGGTCCCGGTCCAGATCGTATCGCCATCCTGCGAGATGGCTACGGCATACACTGGATCGACAAACTCGGGAGCCAGGCGTTCGAGTTTTCCATCCTTGAGCATGGACAGGCCGCGCGCCGTTCCAGCAACGAGAATTCCCCGCCTGGTTGCCACCGAGTACACCCGGTTATCAGCGAGGCCACGACCTTCATCGAACATTTCGATTCGCCCGTTTTCCGGATTGATCCGGCCGAGTCCTCCGTCGGTCGCGGCCCAGAGATTGGCGTTGAGCCCTACGATTTTTCGCACCCGCGCGAATGGAAGACCGAATCCCTGGTCTCCCTGGATCCAGTTGAATCCGCTCAGATCGGAAGCGACAAAGGCGAGCCCCGCCGCAGAATTCGTAGTGCGATCGGTGGACACCCAGATTCCACCAGGAGCGGCGAAGGTTGCTCCCACCGATTCACCCGGCAATCCGAAGGTGAGGCGCTGGGGCATGATGCCGCCATCCGGAAGAAACAGGAGACCAACTCCCCATGTCCCCAGATACCACCCGAGCCCATCAAAGGCCCGGGCAGCAACCGTGTAGCGGGCGGATTGGAGTCGGTTATCGAGCAACACCTGCGCGCTGTTGGTCTGCAGAATCGGATTGGCGTTGAATGCATCCTGCACACTGAATGGCCTGAGAGGGCGACCCGGCGGATTGGTTGGAATAGCAACGTTGCCACCGCGCGGAACCACGAGCCAGCTGCCTCCACTCCGCAGAAAAAGACCGGAGACAGGGGCATCCAGATCGAAGGCGATTTCCTGGACACCGCCGGGCACTGTTCCCCGTTCCCATAGCTGAATGGCGGCGTCATAATGAGCCCAGCCATCTACCCGGGCCAGCCAGAGCGAGTTGTCGAGTGGATCAACCAGCGCGTTGAACACGCGCTCGATCGTGGTGGGATCAGGAGGGACGATGGGTCCCTCCCACTGGCGGAATTGTGGATTCCAGATGAGGAGCGAAGTCGGTGAGGTGACGTAGATGCGGTCCTGTGCGGCAGCTACCGATGTGATACGGGTGAAGTCACCAATGACCACCCGATCCCTGGTTGACCAGTCGCGGCCACGCACCTGCGCCTCCATCGGGAGTGACAGCAGGATCCAGAGTAGCGCGCTCAGCAAATACTTCATGCATGCAATATACGCCGAGCGTTCGCGCGGCGGATGCGGTGACTCAATAAAGCTGGGGGAGCTCCAGTTCATACAGAATGGGAGGAACGACGATCGGGGGCACAGTCCCTATGATTTCCCAGGTGCGCCAGAGGTCCGGAAGGGCGGTTATCACGTCCATCGGGCGCAGCGAACGCGCGCTGGATCGCCGGGCGGCAAGATCTGCAGCCCGGCCGAGCGCCTGGGCGCCAGCGCCCGCCGCCACCTCGGGCTCCACCCCGCGGGCGAGCATTGCTGCCACAATTCCGCTCAGCAAATCTCCACTACCACCGGTGGCGAGTCCGGGATTGCCGGCAGAGATCGTGAGACTGGCATGACCTGCTCGTGCCACCACGGTAGGAACTCCCTTCAGCAACACCGTGCTCTGCGCCTCCAGTGAAGCTGCTTCGGCGGCCGACCAGGGGTCCGACTCGAGGTGCGGAGCCTGTTCCGGAAACAGGGTACGAAACTCACCGGGGTGCGGCGTCAGTACGAAGGACCGTGTCCTGGCCAGCTTTTCGAGGTCCGCCGTCCTCCCCTGCAGGACGGTGAGCGCATCGGCATCGATGACGGCGTGCCGGGATTGCTCAAGCACTGCGAGCACAAAGTCGCCCGCTCCGGCTTGTCGCCCCAGGCCCGGCCCGATAACCACGGCATCGCTTCGGGCGATGAGCCCGCTCAGAGCATCGCTGATTGGGAGAGCAAGAGCATGGGTGAACGTCTGTATGTCGGGCTCCGCCGTGACGAGCGCGTCCACTGTTTCTAACGGGGCAACAACGTGAACGAGTCCTGCTCCGCTGGCAAACGCGGAACGAGCCGCGATCCGAACAGCTCCGGTCATCCCGGTATTTCCTCCGAGGACGACCACGCGCCCCCGGTCACCCTTGTGATCGCGTGCATGAAGGGGCGGATGCGCGTCGGCCGCCATGCGATCGGTCATCAGGATCGGCCAGATCGCGTCCGGTCGTGGATGACCGATATCAACGACCACGATATTGCCGGCCTCTTCGCGCGCGAGGAGATGCCCGCGACGGACGCCACCAAAAGTGATACTGAGATCGCAGCGGATGGGGAGATAGGCGAGCCCCGCTTCGAGGTCGAGCCCGGTAGGGCCATCCACGGCAACAATGGGAACGCGGAGGTCTACCATGCGCTCGACCAGCGCGGCCACGGGCGGCCTCGGAGCGCCTCTCGCGCCGGTTCCGAGAAGGGCATCGACGATCAGGCCGATATTCGGCCAGGGTCCATCCGCGGTGAGAGTTCGGACGCCAAGCGAGGTAGCGAGCCCGGCCATCTCGCGCTGCAACGGCGACTGCTCGCCGTTGAGAGTCGCTACCCAGACGGGGATGCCCGCCTGGTGCAGCACGCGAGCCACCACCCACCCGTCACCACCATTATTGCCTCCGCCGGCGGCGACGACAACGCCATCACGCAGCCGCTCAGGATAGCGCCGTGCCATTACCGCTACGACGGATCGGCCGGCGGTCTCCATCAGAGTCGCGAGGGAAATGCCTGCGCGACCGGCCGCATCGTCCCAGGCCTTCGATTGCGCCGGTGAGAGTACGGGGATCAGCGGCATGGAATCAGGTGGTCGGTAGAGGTGAGTCGGTGACGGTATGGTGCCGGGCCGGAAAGAAGGAAGCCCAATCCGCATGCGAGCATCGCGCTCCCGCCGCGCATTGAGCCTCCCGA
>JBDTQP010000180.1:0-6177 GCA_039932125.1 Gemmatimonadota bacterium | reverse complement strand
TCTCCCCGCTAGTTTACCAGTGTAGAATCGATCGCAAAGAACTTCCGAATACCCATGAGCGCTGACGAATGAAAGGTGGTTCCGTGCGTCTCATGAGGCATGGAAACGCAGGTCCAGGACAAGCCTGACCGAGCATGTTCCCTCAATGCCTGCACCAATTTGTCGACTCCTTCCTGCATATCTCCTCCTTCATTCGCAATGGTCAGAAAAAGCCGCCGATTCGGTGGAACTGGCTTCGTGAGCAGCGTATCAGCCGCCCGGGCCAGCGACTGGTCGTCCCACCAGAGCATTGGACTCACCGCGATGTAGCCCCGGAATAAATCGGGCTGCTTAAGCAACGTCTCCACGACGAACATCCCGGCGGCCGATTCCCCCATCAGGACGGTCTCGTCGCTCACGCGAAAATGCTGCTCCACATATGGCTTGAGCTCACTGGCGATGAACGACCGGAAGGCCGCCGCACCACCGCTGGTGGGAACCCGCTGGCGCTGACTATCAATGGTCGTCGGATAGATCAGGTCATGATAGCGATCAATGCCTTCGATTCCGACCACGATAAACTCGCGAAGGTTCCGGAAGTCCGCGGCCAGCGAGGCGAGGCCGGCGATGTGAATGAAATCCTCGTTCACCCCTCCGTCGAGAAGGTACAGTACAGGATACCGCTGACCCGTCGAGTCATATGACGGCGGGAGATAGACGTTGATTCGTCGGGTTTGTCCCAGAACATGGGAGACGACAGGAAAGCTGGTGGCGATCTGGACGGGCCTGGCGCCGAGTGCCGGGGTATGCGAACACCCGATGCCCGAAAGCGTGACCATGACGAGAATCGCAGGCGTACATTTCACCGGTTCTTTACGCTTCCACCTTCAAACGGATCCTGGTAGACATTGTACGATTCCTTACGCCCACCGACCCGCTCGATCACGCGTATGGAATCCACGATCCAGGAATCCTGGTCTCCATCTCCCACGCCATACTCCTTCGGCAGACCGGGCACCCAGACCAGCTCTGAGCGAATCGAGTCCGATGCTGACGAGAGCTCCAGTAGACTGTGGCCTGGAAATATGCCGGTCGGGAGGCCGGTGGCGTTCATGATGGTTGCGGGGATGTCGCGAAGCGTCACCGGGCGGCTGACCCGTCCCGGCGGAAGACCTGGCTGCCAGATCATCAAGGGTACCTGGACGGTTGTCCGATAGACATTGTGCCCGTGACCGATCGTGCCGTGCTCGCCAAACTCCTCGCCATGGTCTGCCGTCAGGATGACAATCGTGTTACGCAAGAGGTGTCTCGCCTCGAGTGAGTCGAAAAGCGCTGCGACCCGCGAATCGAGAAAGCCGACGGCGGCGGCGTAGGCGACACGACTCTCTTCGAGGATCGGCTCGGGCGGAAGCATTTCCTGCCAGGTCGAGCGAAAGCGCCGCTGGGGATCCTTGCCCTCCGCGCCCGGTAATCGGAGGAGTGCTGAATCGTACGGGCTCGGGGGAAGGTAGGGCGCGTGCGCGTCGAAATAATTCAGGAAAACAAAAAACGGCCGGTCACGATTCCGGCCGAGCCACGCGAGTGCCTCGCGGTTCACTTCGTCTCCATCCTTCCGGCCCAGGCTCTGTTCCTGGCCGATGACTCTGCGAAGTGGCAGGCTCTGGCCAATGAGGCGAAGCAACGCGGAGCTCCGGATAAACTCACCGGGGCTCACCAGGTAATCGTGGTACTCCTCAAACCCGCGGGCGAGACCCGTTTCCCGGCTGGCGTACTCCTTGTTCGCGACAAAACCCGCGGTCGCGTACCCGACCCGGACCAGGGCCTCCGCAATCGTCGGAAAGCTGTCGCTGAGCGGCGCACTCCAGTTTGCCCGGTGCACGGCGGGCCACTGTCCGGTAAACATGCTGGCATGGCTGGGGAGCGTCCACGAGCCCGCCGCGTACGCCTGAGAAAAACGCACCGCCGATCCGGCGCGCGCACCCACTCGCGGCATGAGTGAATCAACGAGGTCTCCTCCGGTGAGACCCAGTCCTCTGACGGTATCCAGAATGATCAGGACGACGTTCGGCGCTCCAGCCGTAACGGCAGGCCGCGCCATTCGGCGTGACACCCTCCACCGCATCAGGTGGAGAGCTCCGGCAAGGATTACTACAAGGGCCACCAGGACAGGCGTCGTGCGGACAACGAGTCGGGCGAAGGTGAGGTGGCGACGACGAATCACCCGGTTCAACTGGTAAGCGATACCGGCTGCCAGCACCGCGTCGGCCGACCAGTGCAGTCTTGGATATGCAATCAGCACGCCGAGAGTAGACAGGAAGAGAAACGGGGGAATCCATCCGTCGGTCGAGCGGTGCCGTAGCCGCTGCACCAGCCAGACGATGCCGCCAACGAACAGCAACAGGACTGTGTTCATCACCGGGCCCATCCAGACGACATCGTCGCTCAGAAACATGAATCGGTGGCGAGCATACCGGCGGAGCAGATGAATGGCCACCTCCGCGAGCGACCCCGCGATGCCGAACCAGAGTGCCAGCACGACCAGCCCCGGCCGACGCGCCGAGTCGACCGATGCGGCTGCGGGCGGTTGATTCTCTTGTGCTCGTATGTCTGCCATGACCAGGAGATCAGCGTCGGAGAGACGTTCTATCGGAGGGCTCAAGATAATCAGGGGCGGGGCAGCTCAAGCGACCTGAAGTTGAGTGTTACTCCCGGCCCAGGCGGGCCAATCGATGAAGCCGCCAGGTCCATCGCCGGAATCCGGAGCGATTGGACGCCCGCCACCGGGGAGTCGGATACTTCGGCCACACGACTCGACTGAGAGCAAGAAGCGCGGCCCCGTTGGATCGCGCGAGGGCCAGGGGAAGCCCGGCGACACTCACGTGGCGGGCCGCGCGCCGTTCAGCAAAGGTCCGCGCGGCCATCCATCGAGCAAGCACCTGGTGGCGCCATGTCTCCGGGCCGGTGATCGTTGGTTTAAAATCGAGGCGTGCAAGATCCCCGGTGATCAAGTTCCCCAGTGGATGCGCGAACGACTCGCCATTCAGGTGGAGGAGAAGATCGAGAAGCAGGATGGCCTGGCTTCCTCCGTGGCGGAGATAATGACGCACCAGGAGGTCGCGCTCGACATCGGGCGAAGGAATGGGGACTGGACCGGCCTCGCTTTGAAACATCTGGCGGCTCGCAAGCACTTCTTCGGCTTCGGGCCCGCCGAATTCACGCGGATTGGGCGAATGATGCAGCTCGATGACATCATGGTACCCATCCGCCGAGCGGCGCAGGAAGCGATGATGAAAGGTCTCGTTTTCCTGCGTCCGTTCATAGCCGGCGCTCAGCAACGCCTGCACCACCCATTTCCACGATTCCTGCCCCACGAGCAGATCGAGGTCACCACTGGGGCGGTATGCCGGGGCCGGATACAGTCGAGCCGCGAGAGGCCAACTCTTGAGCACGACCCAGCGAAGATCAGTTTGAGCGAGGTATGCGAGCAGGTGATCCAGTTGCGCCCGGTTTCGCCGGGCGATCACTTCGGCTTCGAGGTCAGCGGCTTCGAAGGTCAATCGGACACGGTCGGGAAGGCTGGATTTGCGGGCACCGAGAAGGTGGCCGGCCAACCCGAGCAGTCGACTGCTCCCGAGGGCGGGAATCGCCGTGCGCCAGGCGTCGGCATCGGGCAGCGCGCGTTCATTGCCGATGGCGGTGTGCAGGGTCCAGATCAGCGCCTCCGGCTCTCGCCTCACCGGCACGATTCCGCAAGCAGTTCGAGGGGATCATTTGAAGAAGACGAAAGGACCTGTGTCGTGTGCGAATCGAGAATCATACTGTTGTTAGCAATCATGATGAGATGGCGGTGCCCTGGGCGGTCATTCCAGCCGTGAGCGGTAGTGGAATCAATGCCGTACTGATTTCTGGGTGATGGCGCGCTGAGATTGCACATCATGTGCCCCAGCCCGAGTTGCGGCGTCCGGGGCGCTGGCTCTAAGCAGCGAATCGACCAGGGCCCGGTACCGCGCCGTCAACGCCGATCCCGAGGGTGACTGCGCAAGATTATTCCGTTCCCACGGGTCGTGCGAGAAATCGTAGAGCTCACCGATTCCGCCCCTGCTGCCGATGTACCGCAGCGTATCAGCAACAACCGACACCAGTGGTCCAGCCGCCGGAGGCCTCGTTTCCTTGAGCACTGAGAACACCGGCCTGGACTCGCCCGGCAAGGGCGCGCCACAGAGTTGTCCGGCGAAAGAGTGGCCGGGGAATGGGGAATGCGAAAGGTGCACGAGATCAGCGACGGTCGCTGGGAGATCCCGGAGCGAAACCGGCCCCGCCAGGCGATATCCCATACGACAGTCGGGTGTAATAACGATGAGGGGAACTTCCACTACGGGGCGATAGAGGCTCTGACCATGACCAAAGGCCCCGTGCTCGCCAATCTCCTCTCCGTGGTCGGCAGTGACAATGATGATGGTGTTTTCAAGCCGGTGTTGCAGCTCCAGCGTGTCCAGCAGCGCCGTCACACGCGAATCCAGATAAGCCAGCGCACCGTCATAAGCAACCTCGAAATGGTGCAGCGCAGCCGAGTCAGGGAGCGGAGTCGTTGTGATGTCCTGCCAGGTCAGCCCGCGAGCCCCTACGCCGAACAGCGTGTCGAAGGGTGCCGGCACAAACCAGGGATCATGGGCCTCGATGTAGTTGAGGAAGGCAAACCACGGGCGATTTCCCCGCGTGCCGATCCAGTGGAGCGCCTCGTGGCTCACATCATCGGCGCTGCGCCACGACGCGGGTCTCCATCGCCGGGTCACCCACTTGTACCGTGAGTGGTCCAGCACCTTCCGCAGCAGGACGGAACTCCGAAAAAACTCGCCCCAGGTAACGCCATAGTCTTCATAGTGAGTGAATCCCCGGGCGAGGCCCGTCTCTCGCGTCGTGTAAATCAGATTGGCGGCGAAGCCACCCGTTGCGTATCCGTCCGCGGTGAGTTCTTCGGCCAATGTTGGGAAGGTGTTGTCGAGGGGGGTGCGGAACGACACCGTCAGTTCGGTCGGCCAATGCCCGGTGAACATGGTGGCGTGAGATGGGAGCGTCCATGAAGAAGGCGAGAAGGCGTGCTCGAAGACCGTTCCCTGACCCGCCCACCTTTCGAGTCCCGGCGTCGTCCGGGTACCATAACCATAGAGACTGAGATTGTGGCTGCGAACGGTGTCGAGAATGATCAGCAGCACGTTGGGAGACGTCCCACCGATGCCTTCGCTCGCGCTCAGCCGCTCATGCCACCACCGGACGGCAGCCATAGCACTCGGGATGAGCATCAGGCAGATGACCAGCGCGGGAAGAGTACGTCGAGACAACACCAGCACCGCATCGAGTCTCCTGCTCATCCACGACCCGACTCGCAGTGCGATGCCAATTCCCACCAGTCCCACGGCATACCACTCCAGGCGACCCCAGAGAACCAGCAGACACACCGTAGCGAGCCCGGTGAGAACCGCCGAAACTGACCGGTTGCGGATCACGGGCCGGGCGGCTCGGGTCATCAAGACAATGCTGAATCCCACCAGGACGAAGACGATACCCTCGGCCAGGGGTGCCATCCACAACGTGTCGTCTCCCACCATGATGAAGCGATGCCTGATGTATCGCTTGAAGAGGAGAAGAAGCGACTCGGCGAGACCAGTCAGGAGACCAGCCCAGAGGAAAAGCAGCACGATATCCCCGGCCGCAGGCTGAGCGGTTCTCGCGGGACCTTTCATGCACCCGGCGCCGCGCACGCGTGGGCTAGAAGTGTTGCGACGGTGGTCCACTCGCGCTGTAATGCGCCCAGCCCCTCGGGCACGGTCAATTGCCACATCGGAATACTCGCCGCCAGCTCGAGAAGGACCGTCTGCCACTCCCCATCATCTTCTCCGAGGAGAGAAAGAAGCCCGGCTCCACCGATGGAGGCGAGACGATGAGCGCCTAGAACTGGTGTAAGCCGGGTCTGGTGGCCACGGACGAGATGAACGAGCGCGTCCAGGCGCGCAGCCTGGGCGGGCGGCTCCAGGTCGTACCAGCCACGGCCATCGCTCAGCATACGGCGGGGGATCCAATCAGGGGGCGCCGAGTCGTGCCCGGTGCGGAGTGAGCCGGGCAGTGGGGCCACCACGCCATCCTTGCTGAGCGCGAGCAGATCATCTCCCAGAATTCGGAGACCGGCCCGCGCCGCGTGCG
>JBDTQP010000179.1:0-6187 GCA_039932125.1 Gemmatimonadota bacterium | reverse complement strand
CCGGTTAACAGCCGGGCGCTCTGCCAATTGAGCTACACCCCAATCACCGCAACTTAATCACCAGCGTCCAACATTGATTAGTAAATGTACACCGCCACCCGGCGGCCGTTTACCTTTGGGGTATGGCATCGACCATCTATCCGATTGTGCTGGCCGCGGGGCTGAGCCATCGCTTTGGCAGCGATAAGCTTGTGGCTTCGCTGGGTGAGAAGCCGGTTCTCGCGCATGTCCTGCACGTGATCTCGCAGGCTCGCGACGCAGACCTGCTTGCGGGCGGCGTGGTCATCACCGGTCCACATTCTCCCCTGCTGGATTCTATGATCGCGGCATCCGGCCTGGAACGGTTAACAAACCCAGACCCTGCCTCCGGGCTGTCTCACTCTCTGCTCCTTGGATTAGGCCTTCTGGCTGACCGGTATCCGCAGGCTGACGGAGCCCTGGTGTGCGCTGGAGATCAGCCCGGTATTCGACTCTCTACGATCGAGGCGATTGTCACAAAGTGGCTGCGGAATGAGACCCCCGTCGTACGGCCCCGCTATCTTGCCGAGAAGGAAGTGCCCGGCCACCCGGTCCTCATCGGGCGGGATGTGTGGAAGCTGGCCAGCGCGCTCCAGGGCGACGTGGGATTCGGCGCCATTCTGAAAAAGTATCCCGAGCTGGTCACGACTGTGGACATTCCCGGTCCCAACCCCGACATCGACACCCCGGACGACCTGCGTCGTTTCGCGGAGCCCCTATGAATTTTTCATTCTCAGGAACCCCTGAAGTGGCCGCACCAGTCCAGCGCATCTGGGTCCGTCTGCTCGATCCTTACGCTGTCGCTCACGCCGGTCCCGGGGTAGAACGTGTAGAAGTAGTAGACGCCGGGCATTTCCGGGTGATCACGGTCCTCAAGCTCGGCGGTTTCAAGCTCTCATTTACGATGAACGTGGAATTGTTTGACATGATCCCCGAGCGCGAGCTCCGCATGCGCGCGCGCGGCAAAGCGACAGGATCGTCCATTGAAGTGATGTCGCGAATCCGGCTGGAGCCCATGAGCGAAGCGCGCACGCGCCTTCATTGGAACGCGACGACCGATATTGGTGGAATCGTAGCGCGTGTGGGCGGACAACGCCTCGAAGGCCTCGCGCGGGAACTGACGCAGCGCTTCTGGGACCGGTTCATCGCCGGTGTTGAGAGCGGAACCTGATGTCTCACGGTATGAAGCGCGACTCTCATAATGCGCGACGTTAATGCGTGACCTTCTCCGTGATTACGAGCGGCTCGCGTTCGAAGGACAGGTCGGGCGCGCGGTCGTGACCAGTGTCTGGGGGTCCGCCCCGCGCCCAGCCGGCGCTTCCCTTCTCGCACGCACCGACGGGGCCATGGCCGGCTCGGTCTCCGGCGGCTGCGTGGAGGGTGCCACCGTCGAGGAGATCGGTCTCGCCATTCTGCGGGACCAGCCCAGACTCATTCGATTCGGAGTGAGTGATGAGACCGCCTGGAGTGTGGGGCTCGCCTGCGGTGGAACGATCGAAATCTTCGTCGAGCCCCGCGTGCGGCCGGAGATCATCGCGGCGGCGAGCGGCCGTGGCGGCATGGTCATCGTCTCTCTGGTCGCGGGACCGGCTCCTCTGGGCACCAGCTGGACCTACGACGACGAAGGCCATAGAGAAGGCCCCATCGTTCCGCCGGATTCTTCCCCCGATGAGATTTCCCTTTCGCGTCCGATCCTTGACGGCATAGGAGACCTGGTCGACCCCCATGCGCGACTCGCGCTACGTAACTCCAGGAGCGGGACCGCTGATCTGGAAGTCCCGGGCGGAGAGCCGATCCGCCTGTTTCTCGAGGTCTTTCCCAGGGAGCCGCGGCTTATCATCATCGGCGCGGTGCATGTAGCTGCCGCCCTGGTACCGCTGGCCAAACAGCTCGGGTTCCGCACAATCGTCGCCGACCCCCGGGCACCGTTCCTCACACCCGATCGCTTTCCTGAAGCCGACGAGCTCATCATGGCATATCCCGCCGAGGCTTTCGTCCGGGCGCCGATCGACCGAGCTACCTTCGTCTGCATCCTCTCCCACGATCCCAAGTTCGACGAGCCCGCCCTCGAGATCGCGCTTCGATCGGACGCGGCGTACGTCGGTGCCATTGGTTCCCGGAAGACGCAAGCAGTCCGGCGAGAGCAGTTGGCCCGGAAGGGGCTGACCGAAGCCCAGGTAGCACGCCTGCATGGCCCCATCGGACTGGATCTCGGCGGACGCGCTCCCGCCGAAATTGCCCTGGCAATCCTGGCGGAGATGACAGCCGTACGATATGGAAAGGAAGCCAGTCGCTGACCCTGTAATCGTTGAGCCCCCGATGAAAAGCGCCAATCACGAGGTCTTTGTCACCGGCGGGACCGGATACATGGGGCGCCGGCTTATCGAGGTCCTCGTCTCCCGGGGTCACACGATCCGCGCACTCACCCGTCCCGCCTCGGCCCACAGACTTCCATCTGGCTGCGAACCCGTACATGGCGACGCGCTGCACGGGCTCACCTACGCGGCGAAGATCGCGCCGTGTGACACCTTCGTTCACCTCGTTGGTGTATCTCGCCCGGGCCCGTGGAAGGCGCGGGATTTTCAGCGCATTGACCTCGCATCAGTGGAAGCGGCCGTGGCCGGGGCCGTCGTGGCGGGGATCAGACACTTCGTGTATGTAAGCGTAGCGCACCCCGCTCCGATCATGCTGGCCTATGTTGCAGCCCGGATGCGAGCAGAAGAAGTAATTCGCGCAAGTGGAATTCCGGCAACCATTGTGCGCCCCTGGTATGTCCTGGGGCCGGGCCATCGCTGGCCGTATGCCCTCGTGCCGTTCTACTGGGTTATGCGCAGAATTCCAGCTACACGGGAGTCGGCCAATCGACTCGGGCTGGTAACCCTGAACCAGATGCTCGCCACCCTGGTACAGGCGGTGGAAGAGCCGTCGGATAGCGTTCATGTCGTGGAGGTGCCCGCGATTCGCCGAACGAGAACGATGCTTCAGACAGGCGAGCTGCTGCGATAATGAACCCATAGGAAATCAGACAACGGGGTCATACGACCGGCACACCTTCGGCCCGGGTCAATTCAGCAAAGTGTTCTGCCAGGCGCGCTGTCATGGGTCCCGGCCCACCAGTCCCGATTTTCCGCCCATCCACGGATGTAACTGCGGCAAGCTCGCCCATCGTGCCGGAACAAAAGACTTCATCCGCTCGGTAAAGCTCGGTGAGCGATAGATCGGAGACGTCGTGGGGAATGCTGTGTCGCCCGCACAGCTCGAGTACCACCGATCGGGTGATGCCCTCGGGACAGGCAACCGTTCTGCTCGTCCGCACGCGACCCTGTTCAACCAGGAAGAGGTGTGTCGCGTTGGTCTCAGCGATAAAACCCCTGGTGTCCAGCATGAGCGCGTCATCCGCACCGGCGACATTCGCTTCAATCTTGGCGAGAATGGACTGGATCAGGTTACAGTGATGAATCTTGGGATCCAGACAATCGGGGGGGAATCGGCGCACCGAGCTGGTTACCAGTGTCAGACCGCCCCGCCCATAGACCGGCGGCTTGTGCTCGGCCAGGACAATCAACGTCGGCCCCGACTGATTGAGCCTCGGATCCATCCCTGATGTGATCTTCACACCGCGACTCAGGGTGAGGCGGATGTGGACGCCGTCCCGCATCTGGTTGGCTTCCAGGGTGCGCCGAATCTCGCTTATGAAATGCTCTGGCGGGGGAATTTCCTGGAATGCCAGGGCGAGGGCCGAGTGCCTCAATCGTTCCAGGTGCTCGTGCAGTCGAAAAATCCTGCCGTTGTAAAGCCGAAGCCCCTCCCAGACGGCGTCCCCACCCTGCACGGCCGAGTCGAATGGGCTGACACCGGCTTTATCGCGATGCAGCAGCGAACCGTTAATGTTGACGATGAGATCGCGATTGGCTTCGTAAAATGTCTGTTGCACGGTTTCCCGGGTGAAGGTTCTTTCTGCGGCGTCTCAACAGCAGCACCGCGAGAGGGTGCTACTGAATGATCATCGACTCACGGCAAGACCGAGGGCGACAAGCGATGTTCGTGCAGTTCTTCGTAAAATGGCCGGCATTCGGAGGCGAGGTCCTCAAGTAGCGGGTCCAGATACACCTGCTTCGCGACGTACGGTTCGAAACCAGTGCTCTTTTCAACCGCATCGTACCAGTATTTACCCCACACACCATCCGTCTCCCGCGGGCCCGCTGGCCACGAAAGCATCGCCTCCTCAAAGGAGACTCCGATCGCATTACACAGCAGCGTGAGCACGCGATGCGGATCGCTCAGGACATCTGAAGTATCGACCACTGGCGGTACCCGGCCCGTCGTGTCCCGGATGGAGCGAAAAATCTCAACCTGCTGAGGCAGTCCGGTGTCGCGGAGCTCAGGAAGGCCCATCTTCTTGTTGAGCGATGCGAGCATCTCGCGGGGATCGCGGATAAGAAAACAGTTTTCCACCAGAGCGAGCCACCCACGATCTATATCGGGCAGCAGATGATGAGCCATGTGCTTCTGATAAAATATCGACGCTCCTGGAATTTCCACCTCTGTAAGCGCACGAACTACCGATCGCCAATCGGTGTCATGGGCGGCCTTTATCTCGGCACGTCCGGGGTGGTCGACCGGGATATGCTCCAGGTAATGGGCGTATAGTGGCTCATCCGAGACGATGGTATCGGGCCGGTTGCCCCAGGACCGCATCATCGCAGTCGAGATGTTGCGTGGCCCTGACCACATTGCGATTCGCAGCATTCGTGACCTGGTCTGGAGAGTAAGTGGCTGTCAGGTAGAAAGACCCAGCTGCAATCTACTGATGATCCGGGTCACGCTGCACCCTCGTGGTGTTCTACCACACCGTGCGAACCCCCGAGGCCCCATACCATGAAGGGCCGTCCCACATACAACTTGCTTGCTCCTTCCTCCGGAGGGCGAATGGCTGACGTCCAGCAGGAGACCAACCGGTCTCGTGGCCTCACTGCACTTCTCTTATTCATTGTTCGGTGATTGACTCAATCAGCCCCGTCACCCTGGCAGATTCTACACCCCTTCCGCTCGCGAGTCCGGGTGCCAAGGTTCCAGGAGCTGGTCTGGGGTGGACGGTGTGAATAGCGCCAATCACCCACAGGAGTCACTGAACAAAGAAAGCGCGTGGATTCCATCCCTTCACAGGAGCGAGTAAGATTCCACCGATCCCGGGGAAAATCCTGCCTCAAATCCATGATTCGAAGGTTGAACGCTGAACCAGCCAACGTTGAAACCGGCTTCCCTGGAGCCGCGGCGCGCCACCACCAACCATGACCGCGGCCTTCCTCGAGGGGCCGCAAACTGGTGGTTGCTCCTGGTCCTGGCTGCGCTTGCAGGAGCCGTCCTGTATATCTGGCGGCAACGACAGCCCGCGCCTGAGACCGGCCCGCGCGAGGTCAAGGTGGCGATTGCGGACTCGAGCGGCGACATCGCCGCGCCCGAAGGTCCCCGGGGTGAAAACGGCACCGGACCTTCCGCGGTCGTGCCGGACACTCTGCTACGGGCACCATTCATTGCTCCATCTCCGGGATTCGAGAATCCGATCGCCGTTCCCATCGGCAGCTTTCTGGATTACGCCCGCCGCATGCTGTTCGATCCGTCCCGGGGGCTCGAGCTGGCCCTGCCGGCGGATGAATTCGGCCGGCTACGGCTGGTCCGCATGGAACCCCTCGCCAATCTCAGAAAACTTGACTCGACCGCCTTCCGTGAAGGCCGCGTTATCGCCAGGATCAGAAGCGATGCCCCCCTTCCAGACCTCTCCCTTCACAATGGCGAGAACTACCTCTGGGTACGCGGCCAGCTCGGCTCAGCCGTCAGGGCCGAAGTGTGGTCAACATCAGTGCTCACACCGCCCAAGGTACTGGTGCTTTCTTACAGCGCAGGTCCACCTGCAGACGCACCCACTGGCAAAGATGCTTTCTGGACCGGAAATGAGATCTCACACAAAATCCTGTGGATTGCCTGCGGAAAAGGCTGGTGCCATTCATAGAAACATGTGCTGAGTGCCAGCGGAAGAGTGCGCGTGCAGAGTGCAGAGTGCAGCGTGCAGCGTGCTGAGTGCTAAAAGTGGTGAGCGGTGAGCGGTGAGCGGTGAGCGGTGAGCGGTGAGCGGTGAGCCATAAGCCATAAGCCATAAGCCATAAGCCAT
>JBDTQP010000178.1:0-6333 GCA_039932125.1 Gemmatimonadota bacterium | reverse complement strand
CGGCAGATGGTGGAATGATGGGCAGAGACCTTCTCTACTCTGGCATAATTGTAATAACATCTTTTGCACGGTTCAAGCGGGGAAGGTGGGAAGGTGGGGCAGGCAAGTCAGCGAGTAAGGCTGGGAAGGGGCGTGGGGGCCTATTTCGGATCGACCTCTCCTTAGTGCTTCATTACATAAATGACCTGGGAAACGTAGAGCTATGAATGGAGGGTCGATCTGAGATCGACCCCTGCGATTTTCCTTACGATTTCCCCGCTTCCCCGCTTCCCCGCTTCCCCATACCTTCTCTCCATGCCGCAAACGATCCGCTATTGGCAGGCTGCCAGGGCGCCCCGCTACAGCCTCCTGTTCGCGCTACCGCTCCTGCTGCTCTATGAGCTGCTCGCGTTCGTGCTGTCGCATGACGCCATTGCCGGCGTTCGCAATGGCGCCGATGTGCTGCTCAAGAGTGTGTTCGTCGCCCTCGGCGGTCGTAATGGTGTACTGATCTTTGGAGTGCTTCTGGTGGGCACCGGGGCCGTGCTTGCCTATAGAGACTGGCGCCGGGCGGGGCGCGAGCTGAGTTGGCGAGTCTTCCCGGGAATGATGGCGGAATCGGTGTTCTACGCCGTCATTTTTGGATTCGTTACCGCGTCGATCACTTCGATTGTGCTGCACGGGACCTTGTATGTGGCAGCGGGAGCGACGCAGGGTGGGATGACGCAGCTGGACCTGCCAACGCAACTGATGGTCTCACTTGGGGCGGGAATCTACGAGGAGTTGCTCTTCCGCGTACTGCTCGTCGCCGGGCTCGCAAAGCTGGGCGCGATGCTGGGCTGGAGACCTCTGGTCGCTGGCATCTTTGCAGCGATAATCGGCGCGCTGATTTTTTCTGCCTTTCACTACATCGGCCCCTATGGCGATCCATTCGAAATCAGCAGCTTCACCTTTCGAACAATTGCCGGCATTCTGTTCAGTGCGCTTTACCTGATTCGCGGGTTTGGAATCGCTGCGTGGACCCACGCTCTTTATGATATTTTCTTGACTCTGAGGTAGTAGCTGCCGGATCGCGATTCCACTTCCCGCTCACCGCTGAGTCTTGCTGGTGTAGATTGAATCCAGAATGCCGGTGAATGTTGCTAATGGGGCGGCGCCTTGCAGCAGGCCGCCTTCAATGATAAAACTTGGTGTACTCCGCACGCCGACCTGTGCTGCCCCTTCCGCATCGATCTGCAATACCTCCCGAACCTGGTGATTGGTCAGACAGGGAAGCACCTGGGACTGGGGTAAGCCCACAGAGTCCGCCAGACTCAGAAGAAACGGTGCGGGATCCTTGAGCGGCGCCCAGACATCCTGGTGCTCGAAGAGAAGATCGTGAACCGGCCAGAATTTCCCCTCTCGGGCCGCGCACATCGCGAACTCGGCCGCGGCGGCGGCATTGGGGTGCAGCTGGGGAATGGGAAAATTGATGAAGATCCAGCGCACCTTGCCAGTCTGGATGTAGCGCCGGTCCAGCTCCGGGAAGGTCCCCACGGCGTGCTGGCGACAGAATGGGCACTGAAAGTCAGACATCTCGAGTACGGTGATTGGCGCGTCGGGCGAGCCTTTGCTCCGCGCGGCAATCAGGTAATCGACGGTGTCGGAAGGCGAGCGGCGGGCGACGCTCTCGACCGCGGGCGTTTCCGCTTTCGGGGCCGCGGGATGGGAAGTAGAGGGCCGAGTGACAACGAATATGGCGATGAGCACCGCGGCTGAAGCCGAAAGCGCGATCGTACGTCCAGGCATGTGTTGCTCGAGAAGAAGTGATCCAAAGATAACCCGCAGGCCAGCAGCGGAACAATCAAGGCGCAGAGTGCAAGTGCAAGGTACCGGGTGCCGAGTGCGAATAAACCCAATGGCTGTTGTGAGATCAATCCGATCCCCAGCTCGCCCACCTCCAACCTCACACCTCACACCTCTTTGTTGTTAATAGCGGGGGCGTTTCTTTCCGGTCGTCGCATCGAGCACGGCGGAGTCACCGGTGACCGGCACATTCCAGTACCACTGGCTGTAGGGATCGCCTTCGTCCCAGGCCCAGGCGTAGATCCACCAGCGACCACTTGCCGGGACCTTCACCTGCGCTCGACCCTCAGGGTCGGTAGTGTCCGCGACCGGTTCGCGACTCTTCCCCAGCTCCCTGACGGTGCTCTCGTAATCTCGAAAGGTGCTATTTTCCCATGCTCGTACACCCCGGCGGAGGGAGTCGATCCTGGGCAGGACGGTTTCCCTCATGCGATCAAGCTCCCGGCGGGACGGCTCGCCCTCGGTCTTTGCGGCACTCATCGAGTCGGTCAGCTCGGCGAAATGCAGGTAAAGCGCCTTGTAGTCAGCCGAATTCCGCGGGAGTGAATCGAGTCGCTGGTGAATGCGGCTCAGTGAATCGCGAAATTGATTTTCCCTGAAGGTCGCGCGGGCGTACTGGCTGAATGGTCCACGCCAGAGGGCAAAGAGACTGTCGAGGGCGCGCGTATTGGGTCGTCGTGGTGCGGCTTTTTCGAGAGCGGCGAGCACGCTGTCCCGGTCATAGGGAAGTGCGACCAGCGGCAGGTTTGCCACCGGGGCTTCACCTCCATCGAGTGTTGGAATGCTCGCGCGCACCTGTATCGTTGGCGATTCACACGCGGCCAGGCATAGAACAACCATGAGGATGGATCTGGACAAGAGTTTCCCGGAGGGCGAGAGGAAGAAGCGGCACGCCGGCCAGGCTGTGGCCGCGTGGGCCAAAGGTATCGGGCTTGGAGTGCTGCTTCAACTGCTGGCCATTTCGGGCTTCGCGCAGCAGAGCGGAATTCACGCGCTCTTTCCGGCCCAGTCCTCGGAGTACGTCACCGACCTCGCTTCGGTCGTCGATCCTGCGTCGAAGCAGGCGATGACTGATCTCATCCGCCGCCTGCGTTCCGCGACGGGCGCCGTGATCGTCGTGGTGACACTACCTACGATTGGCGATTATCCCGCGTCCGACGTCGCTCTTGAAATCGGGCGGACCTGGAAAGTGGGTGAAGCGGCGGAGGTCGGCGACCAGCGGCGTAACGCCGGGCTCGTCATCCTGCTCGTTCCGAGACGTGAAGGACAGAGCGGAAGAGTCGAGATGTCGGTCGGGACCGGGCTCGAGGGCATCATTACCGATGCGACCTCAGGCCGGATCCAGGACCAGATCGTGCCGGCACTCCGCGAGGGTCGTTATGGCCCCGCCCTGGCGGAAGCAGTCGCGCTCACCGCCTCACAGGTCGCCGGCGGTTTTGGCGTCACCGATTCCGCGCTGACCGCCGCCCGGCTGGAGGAACCATCCCGGCAACCGGTGAATAATCAGTTCTCCCGGTTACTCCCGATCATCATCCTGATTATTGTCGTAGCCTTGATGAGCCGGCGCGGCGGCCGGGGGGGCCGGGGTGGGGGTCGCGGCGGCGGGTTCGGTCCGGGGATCTTCTGGGGCGGCATGGGTGGCTGGGGCGGCGGTGGCGGAGGCTGGGGGGGAGGATTTGGCGGTGGTGGTGGTGGTGGGTTCGGCGGATTCGGCGGCGGTGGCGGGTTCAGTGGTGGCGGTGGAGGGAGGAGCTTCTGATGAAAACAGGAAACCCAGTTCGTGATATCGTGGAGCCGTTTCTCCACCGCGTCGACGCCGCGATCGGCGCCGGTTACAGCGCCGTGCTCTATGGTTCGGTGGCGCGGGGTGACCAGGTCGCTGAGCTCTCGGATGTCAATCTTCTCCTGATCCTCGAGCGACTCGACTTCGCGACCCTGGATGCACTGGAGCCTTCTTTCAGCGCCTGGGTCGAGAACAGGATTGCCCCCCCGCTTCTGATGACGCTCTCCGAATGGGACCGGGCCAGTGATGTCTTTCCGGTGGAGATTGCCGACATGAAGGCGGCCTACCTGGTCCTTCGAGGCTCCGATCCCGTGGCCTCGCTCAGGGTGAGCCGGGCCGATCTGCGTCGAGCCCTGGAGCGCGAATATCGGGGAAAGCTCACGCGACTGAGACAGGGCTTTGTCCCCAGCAAGCGACGTCCCGAAGATCTCACCTCACTCGCCCGGCACAGTATCGCCAGCGTGACAACACTGTACCGGGGATTGTTGACGCTTGCCGGTCGAAAGACCCCAGCTGATGCGGGGAGTGTCCTTGGTGCCGCGGCGGAACTGGTGGGTTTCAGTGGCACAGCGATACTTTCCATCGCAGCGAACCGGGAGGATCCGCGCTGGACCTGTCGGCGGGAGGATCTGGAAGGCTACATGCAGGCCGTCGAGCAGACGGTGTCGTACGTGGATGAACTTCAACTTGGAGACCAGGAATGATGCGCTCTCGTTCGAGCCGGCTTACGCTCGTCGCCATGACCCTGCTGCTGGCGAGTGGTTGCGGATACAACACAATTCAGACCCTCGATGAGCAGGTGAACAAGGCGGAGGGGAACATCAAGGCGCAGCTGCAGCGCCGGGCTGATCTCGTGCCGAATCTGGTGGCAACGGTCAAGGGCTTTGCCCAGCAGGAATCCACCATTTTTATTCGGGTCGCCGAGGCACGTGCCCGGCTGTCTGGTGCGGTGCAGAGCGGCGATGTTGGCCAGATGGCCGAAGCCAATGCCGCGCTCAGTGCGCCTCTGTCCCGACTGCTCGCCATTTCCGAAGCGTATCCCGAGCTTAAGTCCAATCAGAATTTTCTACAGCTGCAGGACGAACTGACCGGAACGGAAAATCGCATCTCCGTCGCTCGACAGGATTACAACTCCTCCGTGGAATCATTCAACGCGTACATCCGGCGATTTCCTTATAACCTGACCGCGAAAATGTTCGGGCACGGCGCACCACGGAAATATTTCCAGACAACCGCGGGCGCTGAAGAAGTCCCCAAGGTACAGTTTTAAAAGAGTGGTGCCCTGTTTTCGTTTCTTTCGCGTTTTCGTGTTAAGAGCATGCTTGCGGCACGAGAGAAGCCAGTGTGGAACAGCAACACATCACACGAAAGCACGACAAACAGTTTGTCGGTGCTCGGCTTGGATCGGAGCCGACTGAGTCGGTAGAGCCCCTATGTCCTGTTTTCGTTTCTTTCGTGTTTTCGTGTCAAAAGCAGACTCGCAACGGGAGAGAAACCATTGCGGAGCAGCAACAGTACTACACGAAAGTCGAAGAAGAAAGCACAACACACACTAGCGCACGAACAGACCAGGTGGAACAGCAACAGACCAAAGATGAATTAGAACGGGCTCGACGGCTGGTGCTCCAGTACGGCTGGAACAGCACCGCCTATCAGATCATCAACCCCGGGATGGCGCATTGGTTCGCCGCCCGGGGTGATGCGTTGGTGGGGTATGTATCCAGCGGATCTGTCTGCGTCGTCGCCGGTGCCCCGGTTGCCCCCGAAAACGAGCTCGTGAGGGTTGTCGAGGAGTTTGAAGCCTGCGCAGCCCGAAATGGCCAGTGCGTCTGCTATTTCGGCGCCGAGGAACGACTGGAAGCGATTTGCCGTCTGCTGCCGAATCATTCTTTCCTTTCACTCGGTGCTCAGCCAGTGTGGCGTCCGGCTCGGCTGGCGCAGAATATCAGCGCCCACGCTTCGCTCAGGGCGCAGCTGAATCGCGCGCGGAACAAGGGTGTGGTCGTTTCCCGCTGGCCCGCCTCAAAAGCCACTCGTCATCCCGCGCTACAGGGGGTACTCGATGCCTGGCTTTCGACCCGTGGTCTCCCGCCCATGCGATTCCTGGTCGATCCTGATACCCTGATCCAGCTGGAGGACCGCATGGTGTTTGTCGCTGAGCGGGATGCAATGGTGGTGGGATTTCTGGTCGCGAGCCCGATTCCCGCGAGACAGGGCTGGCTCATCGAGCAGGTGATCCGATCACCGGAAGCGCCCAATGGTGTCGCGGAGTCACTCATCTTCAGTGCGGCCCAGACGATGGCCGGCGAGGGATTTGGATATGTGACGCTGGGACTCGCTCCGCTGTCCAGAAGAGCCGGGAACAACGAGGAATCGGCGTGGTGGCTGCGGGGGACGCAGGGGTGGGTTCGTGCTCATGGACGGAGGTTCTACGATTTCGATGGGCTCGATGCCTTCAAGGCCAAGTTCCGGCCCGAGGAGTGGACCCCGGTCTTCGCCGTCGCGAATCAGCCGACCTTTTCTCCGCGGATGCTGTACGCGATTGCTGCGGCTTTCAGTGGAGGATCGCCGCTAAGAATGATCGCCTGGGCTCTACTGCGTGCCGCCCGGCAGGAGATGCACTGGATGAGGACGGGGAGGGTATAGTTCCCGGCGCAATCCACCCGTTGACTCCGACCACCTCGACACCCCGCGCTGGACATCACATCCAGTCGATCGGCAGATGC
>JBDTQP010000177.1:0-6382 GCA_039932125.1 Gemmatimonadota bacterium | reverse complement strand
GTTGACCGTTCACTGCCGTATTGGAGCAGGTGGATCCCGCCTGCTCCACCCCCCATCTGCGTAATCTGCGTTAATCTGCGGATAATTTCCTGCCATTCTGCGGTCATTTTCCGTCAATCTGCGATCACTTTCCGCCCAATCCGCGGACACCACTTGCCACGCACCTGCCCTGCCTTCCATCTTGAACGGACAGTCCTAATTTCACGGAGGCAGTATGCGCAGTCTTCTTCTCGCGCCCGCTATGTTGTTTGTTTGTGCAACATCTCTGAACGCTCAAGCCAACACCAGCACGACGACCGCAATGAAACGGGACACCCTGCACTGGGGACCGGCACCGGCCGTGTTTCCGCGCGGCGCTCAGATGGCCGTCGTGAGCGGCGACCCCTCCAAATCGGGCACCTTCCGGATTCAGCTTCGTATGCCGGATGGTTACAGAATTCCTCCCCATTTCCATCCGTCCGATGAAAACATCGAGGTGAAGCAAGGCACCTTCCTGGTCGGCATGGGCGATGTCTTCAACGCCACCAGCGCCAAGGCGATGAACCCGGGGGAGCACGGGACCGTGCCGGCCAATGGCCATCATTTCGGCCAGGCAAAAGGCGAGGTGGTTGTTGAAGTGACCGCTGTGGGACCGTTTGCGATGACGTATGTGAATCCCGCGGACGATCCTTCCAAGGCGCACCCGTAACATCGGCCGCCATGCCCACTCTATGGGGAGCACGATGACCGTTTCCGCCCCACTCGATGCGTCGACGATCGACGCCTTGAAGACTCAGGTTCGCGGAAGTCTTCTGCTCCCTGCTAGCCCGGGGTACGACGACGCCCGATCCATCTGGAACGGGATGATCGACCGGCGCCCTGAGCTCATCGTCCGCTGTGTCGGTGTGGCGGACATTGTCGCCGGCGTCAACTTCGCCCGCCAGCAGGGCCTCGCTCTTTCAATCAAGAGCGGAGGCCATAACATCGCCGGGCTTGCGGTCTCGGATGGCGGGCTCATGCTCGATCTCTCGCAGATGCGCGGCGTCTGGACGGATCCAGCGGCTCGCGTTGCCCGCGTGCAGCCGGGCGCGCTCCTGGGCGATGTCGATCGCGACACCCAGCTTCATGGACTCGCCGCCGTACTCGGTTTCGTGTCCGCCACCGGCGCGGCCGGTCTCACCCTGGGCGGCGGATTCGGATATCTCAGCCGCCGGTTTGGCTGGACCAGCGACAATGTGCTCTCGATGGAAGTCGTTACCGCGCGGGGAGAAATTGTTCGGGCGAGCGAACGGGAGAACAGTGATCTCTTCTGGGCCCTGCGTGGGGGCGGCGGAAACTTCGGGGTGGTCACCAGTTTCGAGCACCAGTTGTATCCGGTTGGACCGGAGGTCATGGGCGGGGGCATCGCGTGGTCGGCGGAGAAAGCGGCCGAGGTGCTGGAGATGTTTCGCACTGTCTCCGAAGACGCGCCTCCAGAATTTTCCTGTGTGGCGGTGCTCCGTATCGCCCCGCCAGCGCCCTGGATCGCCAGCGAAATGCATGGCAAGCCAATCGTGGCGCTGTTCGTCTGTCACACCGGGTCCATCGATGAGGCAACGAAAGCGGTCGCGCCGATCAAGGCGTTCGGCAAACCGGCCGGAGACATCATTCAGCGCCGGCCTTACGTCTCGCAACAGAGCCTGCTTGACGCCACCCAGCCGAAGGGCCGCCGGTATTACTGGAAATCTGAGTATCTGCCCAAAGTCGAGCCTGATCTTCTGAAGAGCGCGATGCGACACGCCGCCGGAATCCGCTCACCCCATTCAGCCGTGATCCTTTTCCCCCTGGGCGGCAAGACACGTCAGCAGCCGCCCAGCCACTCACCCGCCGGGAATCGGGATGCCGAGTTCGTCCTCAACATTACTGCCGCATGGGACAAACCTGAGGATGACTCGGCGAATATCGAATGGGCCCGCTCGACCTGGTCCGACATGCGCCGGTTTTCGACCGGCGGAACCTACATCAACTTTCTCACGGAAGATGACGGCGAGGACCGCATCAAGGCCGCGTACGGGACGAACCACGAACGCCTGGTCGATGCCAAGACAAAATGGGATCCGGATAACCTGTTCCGCATGAACAAGAACATCGCGCCGCGTACTTCCTAGCGAGAGAAAACTGCTTGCGGCAAAGACTCGCAAAAAGAGTCTTCCGTAGCCCTTATAAAAAAAACAACGACAGATAATTTTTGTGAACCAGAACCACTCGTTTTTGAAATCCCTTGCGAGCCTTGGCGCTCTTTGCGCCTTTGCGGTAAAGTTGTTGCTTTTATCTACCTCTCTCGCACAAGCAGCGTGATAGTCGGACCGATCATGATGGCGTGCTGCGCCAGGTTGGCCCAGAATTGCCAGGCGGTGACGGGCACGTAGGTCGCCTTGCTGAGCGTTAGCACTACGAAGTTCATCGCCAGCCAGATGCACGCACCGTACAGCATTCCAGCCGCGATTGCGCCCCCCGTCGAGCGTGACATACGGCGAAGCGCTGACGACCGGCGATAGACCTGCCAGTAAATCACGGTCCATGTCATCGCAATCGTGAAGTGCAGCAGCCCGCCGAGAATCGCTGTGGGAAGTCCACCCTGGAACGCGTCCTTGCCCAGCAATCCGGTTGCAACGGATTGCCAGATGCGCATGGCTGTGGTTTTCTTGAGGACCAGGACCCAGAGGAACATGACGTAACTGATGTCAATGACGCCAGCCAGCAGGCCGCCCTTGATGACACGTTGAATAGGAATCGTGGGCGACGCGGGAAGAGGCACTGACCCGGCAGCAATCATTGAGTCTCCATAAGGGTGAGATTCGAGTAAGACGCCTCACTCGTGTAATGCTGGACATGGAAGCGCGAGCATGCTGCTGGAAACCGTGAGACTTCAACACTCTGGAGATATATGAGGGGCTTACGTTCATTGGTTCTTGCCACAGTCTCGATTCTCAGTGCAGGATGCGCCGCGCATCAGGCGGGCGAAATGGCCGAATCTGGCTCGATCAACTCACTGACCTCGGCACAGGCTTCGGCTGGGTGGCGCCTTCTTTTTGATGGACGCACCCTCGCCGGCTGGCGAGGGTACAGGCAGCATGCCGTTCCTGCCGGGTGGGTCGTCGTGAATGGCGCCTTGACCAAGGACGTGTCGACGGGAGACATCGTCACGGACCGCAAGTACGGCGACTTCGAAACGGAGCTGGAGTGGAAATTGGGGACTGGCGGCAATGCGGGAGTCTTTTACCGGGCAACCGAAGAGTACGACCATGTGTACTGGAGCGCCCCGGAATATCAGCTGCTGGATGACGCCAATCATCCCGATGGTCACAGCCGCCTGACCTCGGCAGGCGCCGCATATGGCCTGTATCCACCACCGGCCGGAATCGTGAAACCGGCCAACGAGTGGAATACCACCCGGATCATCGTCCGGGGGAGCCACGTCGAGCATTGGCTGAATGGAGTCAAGCTCCTTGAATACGAGCTGGGAAGCGCCGACTGGCAGGCGAAGGTGAAGGCGAGCAAATTCGGCGAGTGGCCGAACTACGGAAAGGCGAGCGAGGGATACATCGCAATCCAGGGCGACCACGATGGCACCCTCTCCCTCAGAAATATCCGGATCCGGGAGTTCCGGTAAGAATTCAGAGCTCGTCGGCCGGCTGAACCACGATTGTCGCCACGCCCCTCGGCGGCACAACGATTTTCGCTATTCTTCCGTTATCCTCCAGCGACAATGATTCGAGAGGAGTTTCATCCGCGCGACACAACGTCGCGCTTCCCACCGGGATGCCAAATCGCCACGCCGCGTGAACCGGATCATCCCGAAGTGAGTAGCACCGGAGCGTGACTCCTTTACCCTGCTCTGCCGGCTTGATCGCGGAAACGACAAGCCCGTCACCTGAGAGTTCCACCGTGAAGTTCGGATCCGGCAGGTCTGCACCAGGGATGTAATTCCTGAGCCAGACTCCCTGGATCGGTAGAAACGTGTTCTCCCATATCTGATGTAGACGGGCACCATCGCGATTGCTGCGTCCGGCGAGCGGTGCGATCGCGAACGCAATGGTGTGTGCGCCCTGGCACTGCGCAAGCGGAGTGGATGTCGGCCAACCGGCATGGCCGGGACGGGTGGGAAGATCGTTTCGTGAGAGCTGGCCAACCGATCGAAGCAGCGTCAGGAGCAGATCACCATCCCGTGTCAGCTCGTACTCGAAGAACCCGGGCGCGAAAAGACCCAGGCCGTGCGTGTCGGCCGCAGCGACGTATCGATGTGCCGGTGCGGTACTGAGCACGGACTCCACCGGAGAAACCGGCGTGGAAGGGTCAACGGGTTGACGCGATGCCGCGCTCAGCTGGCCTCCGGCGTAGGCGGCGAGCCCCGCGATTCCAGTAGGAAGCCGGGCCCTGAGTCTCTGGTCGCATGCCCGATTGATCAGCTCGAACGTGCAGCGAACCATTGCCTCATCGGAAACCACCATCAGCGTGAGCCGAACTTCGATTCGCCGGTCAGACACACGCCGGCGGTCTCCGGTTCCAGAGAGTGACCATTCCGCCTGGATCATCGAGACGAGCGGGCCACGGGTAACGTCAGTCACCTTCACACGGCCTGGCCGTAGCGGATCTGCGATGGTCTGGATGTTGGGGGTGTAGGTGTCTCCATGATCGGCTTCCCACTGGAGGGCAAGCAACCCGGGATAGGACCGACCGGAATTCTTGTTCGTGAGTGTGACCGATCCGTTGGATGCCAGCTCGATCGCAACCAGCTCGTTCTCGATTCGCCGCTTGCGGCTGTGAGCAACGGGTGCCGGTATTTCGGACGGCTGCATCTTCAGCACGGTCGCGCCGAGGCCTGGGAGCTCCGGCGACTGAAACGCGACACGAACGACGTCAACTTCGTCCTGGTCCGGGTAATGGGACTTTGCGTCGAGCCGCTCGAGTCCACCGCCAACATTCAGCACCTGGACGGGAATGGTCTCCCCGGAATGGGTCTCGAAAGAAAACGCGCGGTAGCCGGGACCAGACCCCGGCTTCCCGGTTCCGGGAGGACCGACAGGAATATCGCGGACGAACATGGTCACGTCCGCGAAAACTACGCTACGACGTCTTTGCGCCACCGGATTCCAGAGGACCATGGAAGGAACTACTTCGCGAGGATGGCCTCTCGCCCGATCCGGATCGTGTCCCGTGATGTCTTCCAGGCTGCGACGAACGATCTCCCGCGCCGCCCCCTCGATGTTATCAAAGCGCGCATCGATCGCCCGGGCAACGGCATCGCTGGCACATCCGGCAATCGCGTCGTGGAAGTGACACTGCACCAGCTCCCGCCAGGTCGCCCGCAGTAGCGCTCGGCGATCGCGGTCACCACGCAATGCGGCCACCGCCGATAACGGCTCGGCAAAACGCTCCAGCCAGAGCTCGATCCGGCTGTTCCGCCGTTTCTGATGCACGCGCGTCGAATGCACACCCTGGAGGACCCAGGTGTGGCCATAGTTCCTCTGCTCGCCATCGATCGGCACCAGCTCACTATCCGGAATGACCGAACGGAAGAAATCTTCCAGGCGGGACAGGCGCACCTCGTGTTCGGGCTCGAGCGCAGCAATCGCTTCGACCAGTGCGGGAAGGTCCTGCCGTGCGGCATGATGGTCGGCGCCAACCATGACCGCGATATCCCGTCCTCGGCTTCGCGAGACGAGGACATCGCGGACGGTCTGCCAAGTGACCCGCAATAGGGGTGGATCCGAGCTCAGGCCGCTGCCAATCTCATAGCCGTCCCGCGGCAGATGGTACAACAGCACCGGCTGCCCGTCGGGTCCACGCCAGCGAACGAGATCTGCACCACCTGGCTGGATGCCCCGCCACGCGGCCGCATGCTCGATCCCGAACTCACGAGCGAGCGTCGGCAGGATGGCCGGATGCCCGAACGCATCCGGTGAGTACAGCACGTCCATCCGTCGCCCCAGTCGGTCACAGTCGTTCCGGCCCAGCAGGAGATTCCGAATCAGGGATTCGCCAGAGGGAATCTGCTCGTCGGCGAGCACATACCAGGGACCCGTTTCGATTCTTCCAGCCGAAACCAGCTCGCGAATCACCGGTTCGCGCTCGGGCCGAACCCGCAGGTAATCCTCCAGCAGAACAGTCTGACCGTCCAGCAGAAAGCCTGGTATACCCGGCTCCCTCTCCAGTAGCTCGACCAGATCGTCGATCATCTCCACCAGCCGCACGCCGAACTGCCCGCGCGTGAGATACCATTCGCGGTCCCAGTGTGTATGCGGAATCAGGTGGAAAGTGTAACGGTAAGACGCCATGCGGGAAAAAAGTCACTTCACAGCAGAATTACAACCGCCGAGAAAATAGTGGATAGTGGATAGTGATTAGTGGTTGGTGGCTAACA
>JBDTQP010000176.1:0-6436 GCA_039932125.1 Gemmatimonadota bacterium | reverse complement strand
CGATACCTGCATCGCAGAAACGGCGAACTGGCTTCTCTCGAACGGCAAGCCTGCTTTTGGCACGAAAACACGAATGAAACGAAAACGAGGATTAAGGTGTTTGAGGACCGATCCTGGAGATTCACAACGGTAAAAAAGAATTATGAAGTCAGTGAGTGGTTGTGGGGGTATCGTGCTTTGTTACCAGGCTGTTGCGGTTATACCAGTATCACAGAAATCGTCCGCACGCTGGTGAGCGTTGGTTTCGCGTTTCCGCTCTTTCGCGGCGCTCTCGTCGATACGACGACCGTAGCAACCCCCCTTGTCGGAAACCCGGCTTCTCTCGAAGCCTCGTGGGAGAACGAACTCAGGGATTGACGACGACTGTTCCTGTCATGGAGGGATGGATTGAGCAATGATACGCGAATGTCCCCGGGCTACTCAGCGTCGCCACGAAACTGCCCTTGGGCGGGATATTGCCGGATCCAAAGGTGGTGCCGTCATCGGAAACCATTCTATGCGCCGTGCCATTCGTGCCGCCGTACCCGGAAGAGCTGCCAAAGTCTCCATTATACCATTTGACGGTCGTCTGGGTCGCGAGTGAAATAGTAAACGTTGGTGGACTGAAAGCCGCCGCCCCAAGATTCATCGCGTTCTTCTGAATGCCAATGTCATGAGCCGGCGGAAGCGAGTTGTTGTCGGTGGGATGACTACTGCAACCTCCCAGTAACGCCAGGCCAGCCAACGCTACCCACGTGCGGAAACGCATTTCGAACTCCAGAAGCTGGTGAATTGTGAAGCTGGTGAATTGTGCAGAATGTGATGGCAGACCGTTTGAGACTCGTAATTATTTCCGATCAGACCCCGCGGGCGATTTCTCTCCAGCCTATGTCACGACGATACACCCTCCCATCAAACAGAATGGACTCGGCGGCGGTCCTGGTTTTTCGCTGGGCCTCGGAGAGAGACGCTCCTGTCCCGGTCACGGCGAGAACCCGTCCGCCCGAAACCCGGAGAGCCCCGTCCTCTAACGTCGTTCCAGCATGAAAGATCGAAACCCCGGGTTCAACACTCGCAGGCAAGCTGATGACCGCCCCCTTTTCCGGGTGATCGGGATACCCTCGCGCAGCGAGTACGGTCGTCACAGCAGCCATGCCTGGGATGCACCCGACACTTGATGGGGATTGACCTCGGGCGACCCGCTCGATCGAGGCAAGAAGACCACCGGAAAGAAGTGGCAGGATGGCCTCGGTTTCCGGATCTCCAAAGCGGCAGTTGAACTCAACCACGCGAGGAAGGCCCGCCGGGCTGATCATGATCCCGGCGTAGAGCAGCCCACTGAATGGCGAGCCTTCCTGTTTCATCTGCGCAAGTGTCGGCTGGATAATGTCCCGCTCAACACGCTCGAGCAGATCCGGTTTCGCGAGGGACACTGGGCTGTAGGCCCCCATGCCGCCGGTGTTCGGTCCCTGGTCTCCCTCACCGAGTCGCTTGTGATCCTGCGCTGCCGGCAAAAGAACAGAATCCTCCCCATTGGTAATCGCGAACAGCGATAGTTCTTCCCCTTCCATGAAATCTTCGATCACGACCTCACCTCCGGCGTCGCCCAGCGCCCGGTCTTGCATCATCTGGCGAACGGCGTCCCGGGCCTCGCTTCGGGTCGCGCACACCACCGCGCCTTTGCCAGCCGCAAGCCCTGAGGCCTTCACCACCAGGGGCTCTGAGTGAGTATCAACGTACGCCATGGCTTCGTTGATTCTTTGGAAGGTCTGGCTTGCCGCGGTGGGAACCCCGGCTCGCTGCATGATCTGTTTGGCGAATGCTTTGGAAGACTCGATGCGCGCGGCGGACGCTCCAGGTCCGAAGACGAGCCGCCCGTGCTCGCGGAGCCGATCCGCCAGTCCAAGTGCCAGCGGCACTTCAGGACCAATGACTGTGAGATCGATACGCAAGTCGATCGCGCTCGTTACCAGGCTTTCGATGTCCGTCGCTGCGATCGGGAGGTTGGTTCCGAGCTGGGCAGTGCCCGGATTGCCGGGAGCGGTGAAGAAGGTCGCTTCTGGAGCTTCCCGCTTGAACGCCCAGAGCAGCGCGTGCTCCCGACCACCCGAGCCGACGATGAGAATATTCACGACTGTATTGTAAGAGGGTAACGACAGCGGAGCCCTGGACTGGCGCTCCGCTGGCGAATTCGGGAGACCCTTCGATGCACGCTCAGGCCTGGCCTCGACCCTTCCGGAACGCGTCGCCAACTCGCTCGGCCGCCTGCTTCGCTGCCTGTGCCACCTTGCCGGCCATTTCCCGCGCCTCCCCCGCATAGTAATTACCGGCCTCAGACACTTCGTCCGTCAGCGGTCGTTCTTGAGCGGCGGGCCCGCGCCGCAGATATTCTCCGCGGAGCACACGATCGTACTCCCCACTGGCTACCCACCGCTGCAGCTCGGCCGCCCGGACGGTGTTCATCGGATGGGTGAGGCCGAGCGTGTTGATAATTTTGTAAACCACAGCGAGGCCATCGTTGATCTCATTGTATTCATGGGCCTGGGCCATGAAGGCCTCGACGTTCATCTGGTCGTTGAACCCGACCTCACGACCGCCGCCTGCTGCTTTCATGTGAAGACTCTGTGCCGCCGTGATGTCCTGGCACCCCAGCAGGCCGGCTCGATCGGCGGAGAGTTCTGATTTACGAGACCATTCCAGGAAGGCGAGCTTCACTGGAAGGAGAGCCAGGCCAGCCAGGAATGGCAGTGCTCCCAGGCTCACCATGGCCAGGATCGCGGCGATCGTCCGGTAGAAAGCGTGGCCGCTCACCACATGACCCATCTCATGCGCGATCAGCGCCCGAAGCTCCTGCTCGTTCAGGATCTCGAGCGTCGCGGAATGCAGAACGATGAATGGATTGTCCACGCCGTACGCGCCGGCGTTGAAGATCGGAGTCTGAGAGACATACAGCTCGGGAACAATCGGCCAGTCAAAGGTCGTGCAGCACTCGATGTGAAGACCCCATACCCGGGGAAATTGACTCGGTCCGACCCGGACTGCATTGCCCTGGAAGAGCAGCCGAATGCCCCGCTCGCCGCCCAGCATCGCAAGAATCTTCCGGACGACGTCTTCAAACCCGGGAACGCTTCGGAGGGCCTGCAGGGCGGCGCGATCCGCCGGGTGTTCCCAGCTGGTCGGCGCAATTTCGGGAAACGCGCGTCGTGGGCGGGGCGCTAAGGAAGTGCTCATGAGAACTCGTGGTAGAAGGTAGGCGCCTTACGCGGGCGCCCTCGCAAGGTTTCACAATGCTACATAGCGTTATTCCCGGTTTTTGTACCTGGTCTCGTTGCGAATCGAAAGAATTCGCGGCTGACCGTCGCGCAGTCCCGCGCGCAAGAGGGTACCAATGGTTGCGATGTATTCAGTTCCTTCGGCAGTTCGGGCATGATCGGTCACCGTGTACTCCACCTCGGCTTCGTCCCCCGCGGCGTTAAAACGAATCGAGAACGGGCTGCGCTTGTGCGTGAGAATAATGTCAGTTTCGCTCAGCGATTCGGTGATGGAGGCGAGAAAGGCCTGTCTCGACTGCTTCACCGCGTCGCTCTTGCCCTCAGCAACGATCTCGCGCGAAAACTCAGGGGCAAGCAGGTCATCCAGCCCCACCGGATCTCCGAGCGAGAGCAGCGAGTCGTATGTCATAGCCAGGTCCTGGACGGTTGACGCCGTCAGCACCCCTGCTTCCTGGGCAACGGCCCTGCCGGCCAGACAACCGGCCAGGAGAATTGTGATCAGCACTTTCCTGAATCCCACTCTGGTCAACGCTTTCAGCACTCTCGGCTATCTAAGTGCCTGTTCGAGATCGGCCATGAGGTCACTGCTATCTTCGATCCCGCAGCTCAGGCGCACCAGGCTGTCGGTAAGTCCCATTTTCTTCCGCAACTCGAGCGGGACAGAGGCGTGAGTCATCGAGGCCGGGTGCCCGATGAGACTCTCCACGCCGCCCAGTGATTCCGCGAGGCGGAAGATGCGTGTGCTCTCGGCAAACCTGCGGGCAATTCCCTCATCGCCGAGCTCAATCGAGATCATCCCGCCGAAGCCACTCATTTGACGGCGGGCGAGATCGTGTTGCGGATGATCGGCCAGGCCAGGGTAGTAGATCCGCTGAACGCGCGGATGGTTCTGCAGCCATTCGGCGATACACCGGCCGTTCGCGTCGTGCTGCCGCATGCGGAGCGCGAGTGTTTTCGTGCCCCGGAGGGCCAGCCAGCAGTCCATGGGACCGGGAACCGCACCCGAGGCATTCTGAATGAACCCGAGTCTCTCGGCAACGTCTTCTCTTCGGGTAACGATAATTCCGCCAACCATGTCACTGTGGCCATTCAGGTACTTGGTCGTCGAGTGGAGGACGATTTCCGCGCCGAGCTCAAGCGGGCGCTGGAAGTAGGGCGTCGCGAAGGTATTATCGACGACGAGAAGAAGGCCTCGCGCCTGGCAGATATCACTGATCGCCTGCAGGTCCGCGAGGACCATCATGGGATTCGTGGGAGTTTCACAGAACACCAGGCGAGTTGCCGGCGTGATTGCCCGCGCGACATTTTCGGGCTCCGCCATATCTACGAAACTGAACGTGAGTCCCAGGCGCCCGTATATCCGCTCCATCATCCGGTGTGTGCCGCCGTATACATTCTCCCCGCAGATGACATGATCTCCGCTGCTCAGCAGCTTGAGCACCGCGTCGATAGCCGCCAGCCCGGATGCGAAGGCAAAGCCGAACTCACCCGATTCGAGGTCGGCGATATTACGTTCCAGTGCTTCACGAGTCGGGTTCTGCGTTCGCGCGTATTCGTATCCCTTGTGCTTTCCGAGGGCATCCTGAACGTAGGTCGAGGTCTGGTAAATGGGCGTCATTACGGCGCCGGTCAGCGGGTCCGGCACCTGGCCGGCATGCACGGCCCGGGTGGAGAATCCCCCGCCGGTGTCGTCATGTGTGATGCGGGTCACAGTTGTCCTGGGCTGAGGAAACGATTTTGGCGTCGCACACCGAACGTTATTCCCGAGAACACCTTGCGGCAAGCTACGCCGGGCTTTTCCCCCTGGGTGACTGGCGTTGCGTCTGAAACCTACCTATGGCTCTGGAGGAAGCATCACTGACACTGCGCATTGCCTGATCGTCGATGACGATCCGCAGATTCGACGAGCATTAACCCGGGTCATTGAAGGGCAGGGGCTGGCCTGCATGGAGGCTGGTTCCGGGATCGAAGGCATGGAGCTGCTGGCGCGACTGGGATCAGTTCCTCTTGTGATTACCGATGTCCATATGCCGGGAATGGATGGGTTCGAGTTCCTGCGTGAGCTCCGGCTCAGGCACCCCGACACCGCAGTGATCATGCTGACGGCTGTCGCTGATGTCCGGGATGCGGTGATGTGCCTCCAGATGGGCGCCATGGACTACATGGCGAAACCGGTGGTGATTGACGAGGTACGTGCGCGAGTGAGCCAGGCGCTGGAACGGCGCAAGCTGATCCTGGAAAACCGGTTCTACCAGAAGCACCTGGAAAGCAGGGTCAAACAGCAGGCGCAGCGCATCAAGGAAATGTTCCTCGAAGGTGTACAAGCGCTCGCGCATGCTCTCGAAGCCAAGGATCCCTATACCCGGGGCCATTCCAAGCGGGTGAGCATGTACGCCGTGAAGACGGCGGTGCGTCTCGGCTTCACCGCCGACCCCCTGGAAGAGATCCGACTGGGTGGCGAGCTGCACGACATCGGGAAGATCGACACGCCGGAAACCATTCTCAATAAACCAGGTCCCCTGTCTCCCGACGAGTTCGAGCGGGTCACTCGACATGCTCTACTGGGAGAGCGCATTCTCGCGCCCTTTGTTCGAGAGACTCCCGTGGTGCTGCGTATCGTGCGCTCGCATCATGAACGCATGGATGGCAAGGGGTTTCCTGACGGCCTTGTCGGAGACGCGATTCCCTTCGAGGCTCGTATCGTAGCCGTGGCGGACGCCTTTGACGCCATCACGACGAGTCGCGCCTATCGGGCGCCGCGCAACGCGGAGGAGGCGTTCGAGGAACTGAAGCAGTGCTCCGGCACTCACTTTGATCCCGCGGTGGTCGAAGCGTTCACGTCCGCATTTGCCGAGCTGAAGACCTTACCTGCCGATCGCTGAGTAATCGCTGTCCGGCAACGGAGCGGCGATTCGTTCTTTTCCAGCCTGCACGCCGGCTCTCCTGCCCGTCGATAGTGATCCTCTCTCCCATCTCACCACGCCGGGGACTATCTTGCCCGCCATGTCTGATACTCTGATGGTCAGCGTTTCCGGAATGCGGGGCATCGTCGGCAAGGATCTCACGCCCGAGCTTATCGCGCGCCATGCCGCGGCACTCGGCGCCTGGGCCCGCGACCGCGGCGCGCCTAGTGTGGTGCTGGGGCGCGATGCGCGGACCAGTGGACCGATGTTCATGCGCGCGGC
>JBDTQP010000175.1:0-6436 GCA_039932125.1 Gemmatimonadota bacterium | reverse complement strand
AAGACGAGTTCAGCCCGTAGATCCTGGTGCCAGCAAACACATTGCCATATGCCATATGCTATTTGCCATATGCGATACGCTATGATTTCTTACGCGGTGGATCAAAAAACGGAGTCTTCGCTATCCGTGCTTCCGCCTGCTTGCGCCGGTGCTCCACGGTGACTTCCATTGCCACCGTGGTCCCCGGTTCGCCATACTGAGCCTCGACATGCGCGAGCGCGATATACCGCTTGAGAATCGGGGACCAGCAGCCGCTCGAGGCATAGCCGACCTGTTTCGACCCGGAATAGAGCGGAACACTGACCCGCCATGCCATGCTGGGGAGTTTCGGCGGCAACCCGTGCTGCGCATACAGGCTTTCCAGTGACTCCCAGTCGACATCGATGCCGACAAACTTCCACGCGGGCACTCGGCCTTGTTCCTCGAGCAGGGCCCGCTTCCCTAGGAAGGGACCCTTGGTGAGACTCACGGCCCACCCGAGACCAAGCTCGAACGGTGAGGACTTCTGCTCCTCGATCAGCGCGTGATGTGACGAGACATAGTCCACTTCGATCATGAGCAGGCCGGCCTCGATGCGCGCCACATCGAGCGCGAGAATACCAGCAGGCACGATCCCGTAGGCGCGACCAGTTTGCATGATCGCATCCCAGATCGCGACCCCATGCTGTGCCTCGGTCCAGACTTCAAACCCGAGATCGCCGGTGTAACCAGTCCGTGAGATGGTCACCGGCACGCCGCCGATGGTGCTGGTCGTGAGCCGGAAATACTTGAGACCGGCGACGTCACAGCCCAGGGCAAGCAGAATGTCCCGCGAAAGCGGCCCCTGGAGCGAGAGCGCCGCCATCGTATCCGACACATCCTCAATCGTGACGTTCATCCCAAGCGCGTTCTGCGACAGCCAGCGCAAGTTCGGATCGGCCGATGTGAGACGAAAGGTTTCGTCGCCCAGGCGGGAGACGGTCCCATCGTCGATCACCTTGCCATGCGCATCGCACCAGGGCGTGTACATCACCTGCCCGATCTTGCTTTTGGTCATATCCCGCGGAAGGACGCGATCAAGCAACCGCAGCGCATCGCGGCCGCGGATCATGTACTTGAACAGCGGCGAGACATCGATCAGAGCTGCCGAGTTGCGGATCGCGGCGTACTCGCGATCATGCTGAAGCTCGTATGAGCTGGCCACGACATGGCCCGCCCACCGGCGCCAGCTTTGGCCTTCCATGAGTGCCGCAGTACGCGCGTGGAACGGCGTTGTCTTGAGCATCGTGACCGGATTTCAGGTGACCAGTTGCCGGCGAGACGTCCGGCAGGCTTGTACTAAACTGCGGCTGGAGAGTACCCCAGCTTGTGTGAAATATCGGTGGCAGCTTCGCTCAGTAGCGGAAGCATTTCCCGAAGACGGTCCAGGGGTAACCGCGCGCTGGGCCCCCCGACACTAAGGGCGGCCATCACTCGCCCATCATGCCCGGCAACAGGAACGCCGATCGCACTGTAACCATCCTCCAGCTCTCCTATCGCTGTCGCATATCTCTGGGTACGGACCCGCGCCAGCTCCTCTTTCAGGTTCGACAGCGTGGCAATAGTTCTCCGGGCCGGCTGAGCGAGCGGTGGGCGAAGGATCGCCCTGCGATCGGTCTCGCTCAGCTCTGCAAGAAGTACCTTTCCTGTTGATGTCGCATGGGCGGGCCATCGCGAGCCCACCGATGGGGTCGCGTGCAGCCATTGCCGGCTGTGGACCTCGCCTACAATGAGCACATCAGCCCCCACCAGGACCTCAATGGTCGCGGTCTCGTCGGAAAAGCGGGCGAGATCTTCCAGACTCTCCCGACTCACGGTCCGTAGATCGTTCGATCGAAGCGCACGGGCACCGAGCGCGATCGCCTCCGGCCCCAGGCGATATGTCTCGGTGCCGGGACTTCGGGCCACCAATCCTTCGCTCGCGAGCGCAGTCAACAGGCGGTACACAGTGGTCTTGTTGAGCCCGGCCGCCCGCGAAAGATCCGTCAGCCCCCATTGCGGGCGGATATCGCTGAACATCTTGAGTAGGGCGACCGCCCGCTGCACTGCCTGGGTCCCCGAATATGGCTTGGCGTAGATCATTTTGAAATGGAGGTTCAGAATGTGAACCACAGTAGCCCACGTGAAGGCGCCGGTCAAGACGGGGGACTAGGGCTGCTGCTCCGACCGATACACGATCTTTCCCTCCAGTACGGTGAGGACAACCCGGGTATCGGCGATCTGGTGGGCAGGTACCGCCAGGATGTTTCTGTCGATCAATACCAGGTCGGCAAATTTGCCCACCTGGAGCGAGCCGGTCGTGCTGTCGGCGAAACGGGCGTAAGCGCCGTTGCTGGTGTAGGCCTTGAGAGCCGATTCGGCATCGATGATTTCTTCAGGAATCCATGCCGCACCCGCAGTGGCAGCAGGATCTTGCCTGGTCACGGCGACCTGGATCGCTTCGAAAGGATTCATCGACGAGACAGACCAGTCACTACCCCCGACGACCGTCGCGCCAGTCTTGAGCACACTGGCGATGGGATACAGCCATCGAGAGCGTGATGGACCCAGCACAGGCTCCGTCAGCTCCCTGATGTACGAATCTTTATAGGCCCAGAGCGGCTGGAAATCGGCGATGACACTCAGCGCCTTGAACCGTGGGATGTCTGCCGGATCGATGAGCTCGAGGTGAGCAATGATATGCCGGCTGTCCCGGACCCCGTTCACCTTCCGGGCGTAATCGAATGCATCCAGGCTCATCCGGATAGCCCGGTCACCGATCGCATGCACATGAACCTGAAAACCGGAACGGTCCAGCGCGACAACCAGCTGGTTCAGGCTGTCAGGTCCGATGTTTGGAGTTCCCCGATCCCCCGGGTGATTGAGGTAGGGCTCAAGCAGGGCGGCGGTGCCCGATTCAATCACGCCATCAGCGAAGATCTTGGCCGAATTTGCCTCCAGCATTCTTCCCCGCACGCGCTCGCGCAGTCGCTCGAGCCGGGGAACTTGCCCGGGGCCTTTCTCGAGATCCACCTGCTGAGCGGCTGTCACCCGAACGGTCATAGCACCGCTTGAGTCCATGAAACGGTAGGCATCCAGCATGGCCGAATCCGCATTGGCTTCAATGATCGCCGTAATACCGAATGAGTTGGCCATCGTGAAGGCCTGCGTGTACGCAGCGATGTAGTCGGCCTGGGTGTAAGGCGGGAGTATCGCATCCAGGAGATCCATGGCGCTCTCCCGGAGCGTTCCGGTGGGGACTCCCAGGGCATCCCTTTCAATACGGCCGTTCGGTGGATCGGGTGTTCGATCCGTAATCCCGGCCATGGTGAGTGCCCTGGTATTCACCCAGGCCGAGTGGCCGTCAGCAGCGGTGATGAACGCAGGACGGTCGCTCACGATACTGTCGAGGAGTGCCGCGCGAGGACTTGCGTGGGGAAAGACCGGCAGCTGCCATCCGGTTCCGCGGACCCATGGCGCTTCGGGATGAGCGGCAACACAACCCTTGAGTGTTTCCGCTACCTGCGCGGCGCTGGTATCCGCCGTCAGGTCACAGGCAATCAGCTTGACGCCACTCACCGGATGCACATGGCTGTCGATCAGACCTGGGAGCAGCATGCCACCCTTGCCATCCACGATCTCGGTACCCGGACCCATCCACTCCCGGACACCGCTATCGCTTCCGACAAAGACGATGCGACCGTTCAGAACCGCCAGGGCCTGAGCAGCCGGCAGCGCCGGGTTCATCGTATAGACCGTCGCATTCCTGATGACCAGATCAGCGGGCGCACGTGGCGCACGGCACGCCAGGACCGCAGCGGCCAACGGTAACGCCATGGAGCCGCCCCACACCTGACGGAGAATTCGCACCTGATCTGTCCTGGAGAGCTGACGTTCTAGCGTTGGTCGCGAAACTTCCACGACTGAAGTCCGCCGAGCCACGAATAGGGATTGATGTTGACGTCTCCCAACCGCCGGGTCACCGCGGCAATGTTGGTGGGAGCGAAGAGAAACATGGCGGGCGCGTCGGCGTTCAGACTATCGAGCACCTCATGATATAACCTGGTGGCTTCTCCCGCACTCGAGGTGTTGCCGGCGGCAAGCAGAAGCGAGTCTACCGATGCATTGGCATAGTGGCCGTAGTTGAGCGCTTTCCAGCCGCTCCGTCCCCACTGCTCAGCCAGTCCGCGCGGACTTGGCTCATCGAGCCACGCACCGACGAACGTGTCGAACTGTCCCTTCTCGATCCGCTGCTGCATCACCGGGAAATCGACCAGCGAGATCGTTGCGTCTATTCCAGACAGCTTCCATTGGGCCTGGACGGCCTCCGCCGCACGCCTGCGGATGCTGCTGGTCGTGGGGACGAGAATATCCAGCCTGAGCGGTCGGCCCCCTTTCGAGCGCATACCATTCGAGCCTCGCACCCAGCCAGAGGCATCCAGGCTCTTTCCTGCCGCTACAGTGTCGTAATCCTGTATCTTGATACCGCGGTCCCAGATCCAGAGAAGCTGGGAGATAGGACCAGGAGGAACCTTGGTCTCCGGACCGAAGATGGCGCGGGCAACCGTTGGGCGATCAACGGCCTCGACCAGCGCGCGGCGTACTTCCCTGTTCCCCAGTATGGCGTCTGAGGGTCGCGGCCGGGTGCCGGTGATGCGGAAACCGATTAAGCCGTAATTAGCGGATGGATAGGGAATAAGCCGGAACAAAGTGTCCCGCGCGAGTCTTTCACCTCCAGCCTGTCCGGCGGTCTCCAGTAGATCTCCTTCGTGACTGAGCAGCAGGTTGGCTGCGGCTTCCGGGTCTGAAGCGAAGCGCCAGACAATTCGTCGGATCTCCGGCTGTGGATCGGCTGAGCTGTCCGCCATCAGCACGAGATCCTGTCCGTGGCGCCATCCAAGGACCCGATAGGGCCCGCTCCCAACCAGGCGACTCATTGAGGTGTCTTCCGCCCACGATGAACGGGGACCCGCCGACTCCCAGATATGTCGTGGAATGACCCGCACCTGGTACGTCGCATCGTAGAGCTGCTCTGAATACGGATGGGTGAAATGAATGAGTACCGAATTGGAATCAGAGGGTTCTACCGAAGCGATGTTTGACTCGAGGGTGGGGCGTGCCAGCGCATCGACGATCGAATCGGCAAATACATCGAAAGAGTAAACCACATCCGCTGCCGTAACCGGTTGACCATCCTGCCACCGGGCTCCCGGCCGAAGCGAAAATCTCCAGGTGACCGAATCCATCCGTTCAAAACGGGAAGCAAGGCCCGGGACATATGCCCCTTCATCGATCGTCGAGCGCCCGGGCTGCAGATCCGCCAGGCGCTCATACACCAGATCCCCTATGTCCCGCCCAACCGTTTCGTATGCGAGTGGCGGAAAAATGCTGCTCGGCTCCCCCGTCGCGGCGATGACCACGGTCCCGCAATCAGGGCATGATGCCTTACGATCGCAGCCCGCAAACACCAGCGTTGACGCAATCGTTGCCGCAACAATGTTCCAGGATCGGCGCATCAGAGGTCTCACCATTCGGTTCGAGAAAAAGGGACGGGACATGATTTCACTTATTTGGGCGAATGACAAGTGACAGGTACATCGAACATAAGATGCCTGGGAGCAAGCGTCTCCAGCGGGAATCGGCTGAGCCTCAAAGTGTAATAGAATATTACATTGCTGCATCGTCACGATGCACTCGGCGAATTGGACGCGGCCCGCTCAGGCAGATAAGTATTTGCTAAATAATCACTTAGAAAACCAATTACCAACGGCACCGGCGTTGCTTTGATGGGGAGAAGAAAGCGCCCTTCTCCTATTTCAAGGATGGACCCCATGAAATTTCTCAACGCCCGGCTCGCAGGAGCCTTAACGGTGGCTGCCGCACTCATGGCTTGCTCGGCTGAGTCAGCGGGACCCGGAGGCGCTGGTTCGCAGGTGAGTTTCAATGTCGCGACGAAGGCTTCTTCGGTTGCCGGTTCCCCCTTCGCGGCGGCGGCGGATTCGATCGTTGTCGGGAGTGATGTACTCGTGCTGACCCAGGTACAACTGGTTCTTCGTGACGTGGAGTTCCGGCGACAGAACCACGATGCTTGCAACAGCACGGGAGGTGACGACGATGCATGTGAAGAGTTCCAGGCGGGTCCCGTGCTGGTTGACCTTCCCCTCGGTGCCGGAGCCATGCAGAAGTTTATTGTCACCGCCGATAGCGGAACCTTCAATCGTGTCGAGCTCAAGGTTCACAAGCCGGAGGACGACGGTGACGACGCAGACCTGGCCTTCATCGCTCAGCACCCTGACTTCGCCAACCTCAGCATTCGTGTGACCGGAACGTTCAACGGGACGCCCTTCACCTTCACGAGTGACCTGAACGCGGATCAGGAGTTCGCGATCAATCCGCCCCTGGTGGTCACCGCACAGAGCGAGGTGTCGGTAACATTAAT
>JBDTQP010000174.1:0-6525 GCA_039932125.1 Gemmatimonadota bacterium | reverse complement strand
TTCTGATGCCGTCTATTCATCCGACAGCTTTTATTGCTCCGACCTCCGTCGTGCTGGGTGATGTCACACTTGGTGCGGAATCCAGCGTATGGTACACCGCTGTGCTCCGCGGTGATGTCGCTCCGATAACCATCGGGAGTCAGACTAACGTTCAGGATGGCACGATCGTTCATGTTGATGAGGGCGTGCCGTGCACGATCGGGAAGCGAGTTGGTATTGGACATCGCGCGATCATCCACGGATGCTCCATTGAGGACGATTGTCTGATCGGGATGGGAAGTATCCTGCTCAACAACGTTCACGTCGGAAGCGGGAGCGTGATTGCCGCCGGTGCGGTGATTCCTGAAGGTATGCGGGTGCCGCCGGGCTCCCTGGTCATGGGAGTACCCGGGCGGATTGTGCGACTGGTCGATGCCGAGCTCACCGAAAGAATCCGGGAAACCTGGGAGCACTACGTTGTGCGCGCGCGCGAGTACAGGGAAAACAAATACGGCCCGGTGTGAGGTGGGAGCAGTCCGGGAACTGGCGTTCGCCTGATTCTCAAAAGTCAGTTCACCTCACACCTCACACCTCACACCTCGAAAGACCAGCGGCACTTCTGGCCCCGAGCCTCAAGGCATTATGTTCAGTCGTCGAAGGAACACTCCCCGACTTGTGCTCCGAGGAATGCTTCACCATGGCTCGTGCTTCCCACCCGCTGTCGATCTCTGTCGTCCTGCTCCTGCTCACGGCTGGCTGCTCCGATTCTGCCAACACCGGGCAAACCGACGCCGCCGTACCGCGGTGGAGCGGTGCCGTGGACCTGGTTATCGATTCAATCAATGGCAGGAATGAAGAACATGGAGTCGTCGCGGGTCTCGCGGCGGACCGTGCCGGCCGGCTTTTCGTGGCGGATAGCCAGCATGATGTGGTCAGCGCGTTCGACTCGACAGGGCGATTCCTCTACTCGATTGGCCGCGGCGGCTCGGGTCCCGGCGAATTCAAGAACCCCTGCTGCCTGGTTATTGATGAGCAAGGTACCCTCTGGCTGCGAGACACCGGCAACGATCGTCATAACCATTACGTTGTCAGTAACACAGCGGGCCGCTTTGCCGGCCAGGTGCCGACCAGTGCGGCGGGTTACCCGGCGCCGCTCACGCTGGATATGGCAGGAAGGCTGATCGATATCGGAGCGTTCGGGGAAAATGGCCTGGTGCGGTCCCACGTGGACTCGACCGGGAGGGTCACCGCCATCGATTCCATTGCCGCCCCGCCCGAGGACAGTCCAGGCCGGCGTCGCGTGGCCCAGGGATCCTCAACCTCGTATCTCTATCAGCCCTATGGCCCTTCGTTTCTCGTCGCGCACGCGCCCGGCGGCGGATGGGCACGCGGCGTATCATCGCACTATCTGCTGCAATGGATTGTTGACGGCGACACTGCTCACACCCTCACGATCCGTCGTGATATGATTGGCCCGGCGCTTTCCGCGCGGGAACGGACTGCCGCCAATGCCGAGCTCGCCGGAGCGGCGGCGCGACTCGGACTCACCGGGACAGCCATTCCCTTCGGCGTTCCCGGTTCCAAGACGCCGGTCAGAGACATCATGTTCGATCAGCAGGGAAGACTCTGGGTCGAGCTGAACGTGGCGGACGGCCAGGTCAACCGCGCGGACGTCTATGACAAGTCAGGTAAGCGCGTCGCCAACGCAGAGTGGCCGGGCGACGTGGATCTTTCGCGCGGGTTCATTGCGGACCGAATCGGCTACGGGTTCAGGCGTGACAGTTCCGGTGTTTCAACTGTAGTGCGTGTCCGGTTCCGCCAGCTCTGATACGATGAGCACAACTCTGCTGAAATCCGTGTGGTGTGCGGCCTTCTTGACTTCAGGTATCTTCGACCGAATGGATCTGGTATGCAGCTGGGATTGATTGGACTGGGCAAAATGGGCGGGAACATGGCCCGTCGCCTGATTGACGCCGGCCACAGCGTCGTGGGTTTCGACCTGGATCCTGCTCACGTTGCGGATGTGAAAGCGTTCGGCGCGAGTGCCGCCGCCTCGTTGCCCGACCTGGTGAAGGCGCTGTCGCCCCCGCGAGCCCTGTGGGTGATGGTCCCCCACGGGAAAGCAACCAGCGACACCATCGATGCACTCATATCGATACTTTCGCCTGGCGATCTCATCATAGACGGGGGCAACTCGCATTACGTCGAGTCGGTTGAGGCTGCGGGCCGATGCCAGGCTCGGGGAATTGACTTCATCGATGCCGGAGTAAGCGGCGGCGTGTGGGGCCTCGCCGAGGGATACTGTATCATGGCTGGGGGACCCGAGGCGGCGGTTTCGCGGCTCATGCCCATCTTCACCGCGCTCACGCTGCCGGGTGGATTCGCGCATGTTGGAAAGAGTGGATCAGGGCACTTCGTCAAAATGGTGCACAACGCCGTCGAGTATGGAATGCTGCAGGCGCTGGGTGAGGGATTTGAGTGCCTCGAGCGTTCGGATTTTTCAGTCGACGTCAAGCAGGTGGCGAACTTGTGGCAGCACGGCTCGGTCGTGCGCTGCTGGCTGCTCGATCTGCTCCAGCTCGCCTTTGAAAAAGAAGGGAATCATCTCCCGCACATTGCGCCGTACCTCGACGACTCCGGTACCGGACGCTGGACCGTTCAATACGCAATGGAAAAGGGAATTCCCCTGCCGGCAATTACGGATTCGGTCTACGCCCGCTTCGGTACCAGGGATGCCGATCGTTTCTCGGCCAGAGTGATTGCGGCACTCCGAAATCAGTTCGGCGGCCACCAGGTGAAAAGCACCTGATCGGGGTGAACGGCATACGATGAGAAGTATGCGGGACACCACCATAGATGTCAGCACCGTACGACGTCCGTTCACCGTTCACTGTCCATCTTCTCGCCAGCTGGAGATCGGTTGCCTGATCATCTTGAAGTAGAATGCACCGGCATGGAGGTCGGCGCGCCGCCGGAGCCCAGTCTCCTGGTCATCTTTGGCGCCGGAGGAGATCTTACTCGCCGCGAGCTGATCCCCGCTCTGTACCAGCTCTTCAGAGACAACCTGCTTCCTGACGCCTTCGCCATTGTCGGGTTTTCCCGTGGTGCGCAAACCGACGAACAGTTTCGAGTCGCGATGCGGGCAGCATTCGGACCCAAGCCCCCGGATCCTGATGTGTGGGACGCCTTTGCCCGGCTGCTGTATTTCAATGCGGGCGATTTTGCAGACCCTGCCGCATACCTGTCGCTGGCGGCCAGAATTCGTGTCGTGCGGGCCGCCCACGATATTCCCGACAACGTCTTTTTCCACCTCGCAGCACCTCCCGAATTCTTCGGTCCGATCGTAGACCAGCTCTCTCATTCCGGCCTGGATCACGGAGAAGGATGGCGGCGGCTGGTCGTCGAAAAACCCTTTGGAACTGACCGCGCGAGCGCGCGCGATCTGGATCAGCGTCTCCGAAAAGTATTTCCTGAAGAAATGATCTACCGGATCGATCATTTTCTCGGGAAGGAGACCGTGCAGAACATGCTGGTCTTCCGGTTCGCCAATCCAAGTTTTGAGCCGATCTGGAACCGGAACTACATCGATCATGTCCAGATCACCGTCGCCGAAGATATCGGCATCGGAACCCGGGCGGGATTTTACGAGAAAGTCGGCGTTGTCCGTGACATGGTGCAGAACCATCTCCTGCAACTGCTCTGCATAACCGCGATTGAGCCGCCGGTGAACTACGATGGCGCCGCGCTTCGTGATGAGACCGTGAAAGTGCTGCGTTCCATCCGCACCGTGGAGGTGGCGCGTGACACCGTCCGGGGCCAGTACGGTCCGGGTACGGTGGGCGGAGAGCAGGTGAAAGGGTACAGAGAGGAATCCAATGTCGCCAACGACTCGACGACACCGACCTTTGCCGCCATGCGGCTCTGGATTGATAACTGGCGGTGGGAAGGCGTGCCCTTCTTTCTGCGAACGGGCAAGCGCATGGAACGGAAGCTGACCGAAATCGCCATCCAGTTCAAGCCGACGCCGCATCTGATGTTCCCTGTGGATACTTCGCGGCTGCATGGAAATCTCCTGACCTTCAGGCTGGCGCCGGAAGAAGGAATCATTCAGATCTTCGCAGCCAAGCGGCCCGGGCCCGAGCTCTCCATGTGTCCCGTGCGATCCAACTTTCTTTACGCAAATGCGTTCGAGCTGGTCGACGAGCCGCGGGCCTATGCCTGGCTCCTGCGGGACGTCATGCAGGGAGACCAGACGCTTTTCGCGCGCGCCGACTGGATCGACAAAGCCTGGGGGATTATCGATCCGATCGTTTCGGAATGGGAATCCACGCGGCCCGATGATTTCCCCAACTACGCCGCTGGCACCTGGGGGCCGGCTGCCGCGGAAGGCCTGATCCAGAAGGGTGGGAGACGTTGGCTGCAGATCTGACCTCGGCAACACCCACCGTGATAATCTCGGAGACCGGCCGTTTCCCGGAGACTGCATCCGGGGAACTGGCCAGAATGCTCATCGCTGCTGCAGACTCCCCCGGGGTTGTGCGCCTCGCCCTCTCCGGCGGACACGGGCCAAAACCGGTGCTCGAACGCCTGGCTGTTCACTCGGGAATTCCCTGGTCGCGCATCGAGATCTTTTTTGCCGATGAACGAGCCGTCCCGCCCGACAATGAAGAAAGCAATTTCCATCTGGTCATGAGTTCCCTGGTCAGCCGGCTCTCTCTCCCTCCACACGCCGTGCATCGAATGGCCGCCGATCACTCCGATATCGAGCGTGCGGCTCGCGAATATGAAGACCTGCTTCCGGACAAGTTCGACATCCTGGTTCTCGGAATTGGTGATGATGGCCATACCGCATCGCTTTTCCCGGGGCACGCCGAGGTCGCGTTGACCACGCGGAGGGTGGCGCCAGCAACAAGTCCTCGGCCGCCATACACTCGCATGACCATTACCCCGCCGATGATCACCGGCGCACGCATTCGGGTCATGCTCGCATCGGGTGAGAACAAGGCGCCGGCGGTTGCCCGGGCATGTGAAGGGCCACTCGCGATCGAGTCGTGCCCGGCCCAGCTGGCCCGGGACGGAACCTGGATCCTCGATGGACCCGCGGCGTCCCGGCTGCGCGTCGTTCGCCGGTGATGATCCTCGCCGGTGACGTTGGCGGAACCAGCGCTCGCCTGGCCCTGGCTCAAGTGCAATCAGGCGTCGTCACTTTCCTCCGCCGGCAGGACTATACGAGTGCGGAGTATCCCGGTCTTGCCCCGATTGTGTGTGAGTTCATCAGGGGGCTGGACGAGGTGCCCTCACGAGCCTGTTTTGGTGTCCCCTGTCCGGTTACGGACGGTCGCTGTCAGGTTGCCAATCTGAATTGGACCATCGACCTGGCGAGTTTGCGCGAGGAGACCGGTCTACCGGGAGCCACCCTGATCAATGATTTCGCGGCGATTGCACACGCGATCCCGATGCTTGGGCCGGCCGACACCTTCCAGCTGAAGCCCGGGCAAGCAGTACCAGGTGCTCCAATAGCCATTCTCGGGGCCGGGACTGGACTGGGCCAGGGAGCATTACTGCCACATGGATCGGAATTGACCGTCGTCGGATCCGAGGGTGGTCACGCCGATTTCGCTCCGCGCACCGCGGAAGAGATTCGGTTCCTCGAGTTTTTGCTTACCCGACTCACGCGGGTCTCCTGGGAGCGCATCCTCTCCGGCCCGGGGATCGAAAATCTCTACCGATTTCTCAGAGAAACGCGGTACGCACCAGAACAACCCGAGGTGGCAGCAGAACTGGCCGCTCAGGATCCTCCGTCGGTCATCACCCGGCATGCGCTGGCAGGGAGCGACGCGCTCTCGGCTCGCGCGCTCGACATGTTCGCGGCCGCTTACGGTGCCCAGGCCGGGAACCTGGCCCTGGTCTATCGAGCCCTTGGCGGGGTCTATCTCGCCGGGGGAATTGCACCTCGGATCCTTCCGATTTTGACCCGCGGTGGGTTCCACGAGGCTTTCGCCAGCAAAGGACGGCTCTCACAGCTGCTGCTGGACATTCCCGTCCACGTGATCACTCATCCTTCCGTCGGTTTGATTGGTGCTGCCGCGGTGGCAGCTCAGGCCTGACAGACACCTTCCGGGGACATCATGATGCTTGAGCCGGTTCCACCTGGCGCAAAACTCGATCTCGACGATGACAGCGCGCGCGCATCCAGGGAACTTCCTGATGGCGATACCCTTCGCGACGAGTTGAAGCCGTTGCTCGAAAAACTCGATGGCTTACAACGCGCCCTGTATGCGGAGAACAAGCGCGCGCTGCTGGTGGTGGTGCAGGGTAGAGATGCGGCTGGCAAAGACGGACTCATTCGGAAGGTATTTGGTCCGCTCAATTCCCAGGGGTGCCAGGTGACCTCATTCAAGGGACCCAGCGAGCTGGAGCTGGCCCATGACTACCTCTGGCGGGTGCACCAGGCAATACCGAGGAAAGGGTTCATCGGCATCTTCAATCGATCGCACTACGAGGATGTGCTCGTCGTCCGGGTTCACCGTCTCATCGCGGAATCAG
>JBDTQP010000173.1:0-6582 GCA_039932125.1 Gemmatimonadota bacterium | reverse complement strand
CTCAGCACTCAGCACTCAGCACTTAGCACTTAGCACTTAGCACTTAGCACTTAGCGCTTAAGTTGTTTTAGTGCGCCGCGAGCGCTCCAGCTTTTGCCTCGATGCCGGCCAGTAGTGATTCATAGGACTTTGCAAAGCTCGCGACCCCTTCCACTTCCAGTTCGGCCGTGACTTTCGCGAGATCGATCCCGGATTTGGCCAGCGCAGCCAGTTCAGCAGGTGCGCGCGTAATCCCTTCGTAGATACGGATCATCGGGTTTCCGTGATCCTTATACGCATCGAATGTGGCGGGGGGCAGGGTATTGACGGTGTTCTTTGCGATCAGCGCCTCGACATAGTAAATGTCGGAATAACGCTTGTCTTTGGTACTCGTCGAAGCCCAGAGAGGGCGCTGAACCTTGACGCCACGGGATTGGAGACGCGACCACCGGGCATCGCTGAAGCGTTGTTCGAAGAGAGAGTAGGCCATGCATGCGTTCGCGATGGCCGCTTTCCCGCGGATGCCATCTGGATCGCCGACCTTGTCGAGCAGCGGATCAACTTTGCCGTCAACCCGGCTCACGAAGAAACTCGCGACCGACCGGAGGTGGTCCACCGGCTTGCCGGCCTCCACGCGCTGTTCGACTCCCGTGAAGAACGCCTCGATCACTTCCGTATATCGCTGGAGAGAAAAGAGGAGCGTCACATTGATGCTCACGCCGTCCGCCAGGCAGGCGCTGATCGCTCCGAGTCCGGCCTGTGTGCCGGGGATCTTGATCATGGCATTGGGACGATTCACCTCTTTCCAGAGCCGGCGAGCTTCGTTGGTGGTTGCTTCGGTGTTATTGGCGATTCCCGGCGATACCTCGAGCGAAACCAGCCCGTGCTCGCCCTCGGTGCGGTCATACAGCGGGCGGAAGACATCGCACGCCGAGCGAACATCGGCGACCGCGATAGACTCGAAGATGGCCTGTGGCGTCTGGCCTGCTGCGCTCAAGCGGCGAATGTCGTCATCGTAGTGGCTGCTCCCGGCGATCGCCTTTTCAAAAATCGTCGGATTGGACGTCATCCCCTGAAGCCCATCTTCATCGATCAGGCGCTTGAGCTCCCCCGACTTCATGAGATCACGGGTGATGAAATCATACCAGGGGCTCTGCCCCAGCTCGGCCAGGCGCGCCAGAGGGTTATTGGTCATGGTTGGCCTCCAGCACTTTCTTGAAAGTGTCCATCATGTGTTCGGCGGTGAGTCCGAACTCCGCGAATAGCTCCTCAGCCGGCGCAGACGCTCCAAAATGATCCAGACCGATCGTCGCGCCGGTTGGACCCACGTAGGCGCCCCAGCCGAATGTCGCTGCCGCTTCAATGGACACTCGAGCCTTGAGTTCCGGCGGGAGCACCGAGTTTCGATATTCCAGCGGCTGCGCCTGGAAAAGTTCCCAGGACGGCAATGAGACTACCCGGGCCCGTATGCCATCGTCCAGCAGCTTCCGCGACGTCGCGAGCGCGATATGCACCTCCGAGCCGGTCGCGAGCAAAATGCCCTGCGGCCCGCCGGGCGGGTCGAAAAGAATGTAGCCGCCCTGGCGGACGCCTTCACTGCTCGCAAATACTGACCGGTCCAGAATCGGCAATTTTTGCCGGGTCAGCACTAGCGCCGTCGGGCCAGTGGTTCGCTCCAGCGCCAGTCTCCATGCTTCCGTAGTCTCGTTCGCATCGGCCGGGCGTATCGTGACCAGGTTCGGCATGGCGCGAAGCATTGCGAGCTGCTCGATCGGCTGATGGGTGGGGCCGTCCTCACCGAGGCCAATCGAATCATGGGTCCCGATAAAAATGACCGGGATCTTTGAGAGAGCCGCGAGTCGAATCGCCGGCTTCATGTAATCGAAAAAGATGAAAAACGTGCTGCCGAAACAGCGCAGCCCGCCGTGACAGGCGATACCGTTGAGCGAGGCGCCCATCCCGTGCTCCCGCACGCCCCAGTGGATGTTCCGACCGGGCTGGCCGGGCTGGAAATCACCACCATCCTTGATGACCGACCCGGTGCTGCCTGCCAGGTCTGCCGAGCCGCCAATGAGGTTTTGGATCACGGGCGACAACGCATTGAGCACAGTTTGCGAAGCCTGCCGCGTCGCGAGCTTGCCGTCTTTGGGCATGAACACTGGAAGTGCCTGCTGCCATCCCTCGGGAAGCTTGTCGGAAAGCCACTGTTTCATTTCCGCCGCAAGATCCTGATGTGCCTTCGAGTACTCGTCCACGAGGCCGGTCCAGGCCGTTTCCAGGTCTTCACCGCGATCCTTCACCTCCAGCATATGCCCGGCTACGTCGGCCGGGATGGTGAAAGGTGGCTCTTTCCAGCCCATGATCTCCTTGGTGCGGCGAACCTCCTCCGCACCCAGCGGTGAGCCGTGTGCCTCCGGTGTATTGCGCTTGGTCGGTGCGGGATCGGCGATCACGGTCCGAAGGATGATGATGACAGGCTTCGTCGTTTCTCGACCGGCTTCCTCATAGGCCCGGGCGAGTGCACCGAGATCATTGCCGTCCGCGACATGGAGGACCCGCCAGCCATACGCTTCGAATCGCTTGCCGCGATCTTCGGTAAAAGCGATTTCGGTATGGCCGTCAATCGTGATGTGGTTATCGTCGTAAATCACCTTGAGCTGACCGAGCGCCAGGTGACCGGCGATGGAAGCGGCTTCACTGGCCACGCCTTCCATCAGGTCTCCATCACTCGCGAAGGCCCAGATACGATGATTGACCACGGGAAAGTCCGGCCGGTTGAAATGACCCGCCAGGAAACGAGTGGCGATCGAGAGTCCTACGGCGTTGCCGAAGCCCTGGCCCAGTGGACCGGTGGTTACCTCGACACCGGGCGTGTGACCGCGTTCGGGATGCCCGGGAGTTCTTGAATGGAGTTGCCGGAAGTCGTGCAGGTCTTCTAGTGTCAGCCCATATCCGGTCAGGTGAAGCATCGAGTAGAGCAGCATCGATGCATGACCCGCCGAAAGGATGAAGCGGTCCCGATCAGGCCAGCTCGGATTCGCGGGGTTGTGGCGCAGAAATCGGGTCCAGAGCACGTACGCCGCAGGTGCCAGCGCCATTGGCGTGCCGGGATGGCCCGACTGGGCCTGCTCGACCGCATCCATGGCCAATGCGCGGATCGCGTCGATGGTGCGCCAGGCTAATCCTGCGTTAATCGTCGAATCCACTGGAATCGGAGGGCTGGGGGCGGGAGAGATAGACGACAGGATGCATCTCCGGAGTGAAATTCGGGCGAAATTCAACTGGGCACGCCTGGCAAAATAACCGGCTGCATCGCCATTCAACATGACCCGGGACACGCGAGTACCGGCGACGAGCTGGCAACCGGCGCGACCGATCCTCAAGTTTAAATTAGGAGAGCAGACCCTTTCCGCAAGCACGCAAAGTCGAGCGCGGCGGAACACTCGAGACGTGTGGCGGGTAGAAGTGGCAGCAGGTGTCCTCCACGATCGAGAGCCCCATGGATTCTGTTGAAAGAACCTACGAAATCAAGCAGGTTGCCGAGCTGACGGGGCTTGCAACATCACGCCTTCGCGCGTGGGAACGGCGCTACAAGGCGGTGCGTCCCAAGCGGCTCTCCAACGGATACCGCGTGTATACTGGCCAGCAGGTGGCGCTTCTCCGGGCGTACGCCCGGCTTATCGAAGGTGGAGCGCGAATCGGCGACCTGGTCACCCGGCCATGGGAAGACATCGTCGTTGCCGCGGAAACGGGATGCGAGCTGAATCAGCCGCACGGCCCACTCCTCTCCGCCACTCTCGTCCTGGACCGGCAGAAACTCGAGCAGCTTGCGGCAGAACAGCTGGCGCAGCGCGGCGCTCGCGGGTTTGCGGAAGACATCGTTGTGCCGCTGGCTCACTCGGTGGGAGACATGTGGGCGCTGGGACTTCTCCCCGTAGCCGCCGAACACCTGGCGAGCGAAGTCATTGTCGGGTTGTTAAAGGAATGTATGCGGGGCATAGCCGCGGGTGGTCCCCTGGTACTTGCCGCGACAGTGCCGGGAGAGCGGCACGAGTGGGGTTTTCTGAGCACCCTGACGATACTCAAGAGTCACGGGTTCAGGATTCACTACCTGGGCGCGGATCTTCCCCTGGCGGACCTCGTCGGCGCGTCCTGGAAACTGCGCCCTCAAATGGTGGCGATGAGCGCCAGCACTCCCGAGCTGATTGTCAGGAATCTGGCGGGATTGGCCGATCTTCCTCACCGCCTCCCGCCAGGAACGGAAGCGATCATTGGCGGGTCAGGCATATCGACCCATTCACGCCGGCTCGCCGCGTGTGGGTTCCGGCTGGGGACGGACGCCATGTCTTTTTTGTAGCTGGAGAGGTCGAGCTGTGTTCCTTGCGCTGATTTTCCCCGATTGAGAAGGATTCCCGCCGATTGCCTCTCATGCCGAGTCAAACTAGGATAAATGATCCGATGGTTGCTCCGAGCACACGGATCACCCATCATGACAGGTCAGCTACCAGCAGTTTTTTGTATTAATCCATCCAGGGTTTACGAGACGTTGGAGGACCGTGTTGTCTCTCGCGCCTTGAAACATTCGCGTTCTCCAGCGCTCCTGAACACCATTCAACTCTCAGGAGCCGGATCTGGACAGCGATTCAGGATATCTCCCCATGACACGTGTGGATGTGCTTCGCGGTCTGCATGTGACGGCGGCGGTCCTGCTACTCGGCAATGCAGTAGTTACGGGTTTCTGGGCGACGTTTCTGTACCGAGTCCGTGAAACCGTTCCCTTCCGGCAGGTAGCCCGGGCGATTCTCTGGGCCGATTTCTTTTTTACCGCAACTGGCGGAGCGGTGCTGGCGGTGACTGGCTTTCTTCTCCTCCAGTCGCGGGGCCTTCCATTCATGCAGACGCCATGGATGGTCAAAGGTGCGACCTCGCTTGCTGTGGCGCTTCTCCTCTGGCTGGTCTTTCTCCTTCGCGATCAGCTCAAGCTGAAGCACATGCCCAAGGACGATCGTCGCGGTTTGCGGTCCATCTTCCTGCGCTGGACTATTGTTGGCTGGTTGACGACTTTCGTGTTGTTCTATGGGCTCTGGGCGATGGTAAACAAGCAGTGACGCACGGGGCAATTACCCGCGCGGGCAACGCGCGCTATTGCTCTGATCGGTGTCAGGTGCGCTTTGATGTCCGATACATTAGTTTGCCGCCACACGAAAACTGTCATTAATGGAGCAGCGCTGTGGCAAACGATGAACCGGAATACCTGAAGGCTATTCGGCGCTCGCAGGAGCGCCAGAAGACAGCAGCAGAACCCCGCGGTGGCGTGGCCAACCCGAATGATGCACCGCTCGCTGCGGCTGAGCGGGAGGCATTGCGCTGGGCCCGGGAAGTCGCCGGCCAGGATGTTCGTCCGGGACCGGCCCTTCGTGGCGCCAAGTGTGGATTCCTGAGTCAGCCTAAGACTTACGACGGCAAGGCGCCCATTATGCTGGACGGAGTGGCCAGCCGTGAGGCATTGCTGACCCGGTACGAGGCGGCGACCAGCTTCGGGGATAAAGTGCTCGGATTGTACGATATAGTGAGCGCTCGTCCCCTGACCATCGAATCCAGAGAAGGCAAGACAACCTTTGTGGCTGGACCGGTTCGTCCGGTGGCAAAGGCCATGAGTCCGGATCAGATGATCAGGAAAGCGGCCCAGGAAGCGGCGCAACTCGCCAAGACGCGCAAGCCGGATGATCTCATGAAAGGCAACCGGGGCGGAGGCGGCGGAGGAAGAGGCGGTGGCGGTGGAAGAGGCCGATAAGACCCAAGCTCATCACATTGTGGCCGACCAGGGGAGATGCCCGGTCGGCCATTTTTCTTGGTGGCAGCACAGGAAAGCACCACTTGAACGTTCGCGTATGGTTGACTAACTCTCTTTGTTCCAAGTACTTAGAGGAAATCGCCTTCCCCGGGAAGCTCCCGGAGGGTCAGGATCCGTGGCAGGAAACGGGATAACGTTGTACATTGTGGGGGTTCACCCGGGCTCCAATCCACCGGATCGGTGCCCATAAGTTCAACCCTAGTAAGAGTTTCTGTGCGTAGAAGATCCCCAAGGAAACGTTCCTCGCAGGGCAGTTCCTCGTCATTTCAGCGGTCCCCAGGGCGGTCCCTCCAATCCCATCGTGAGTGGCTCCTCGAGCGACACGGTTCGGTCTGCGCCTATTGTGGCAAGACGACCTCGCCGGACGTAATCACGCTCGACCATGTGCGTCCGCGCCGTGGCCAGACCGCATATGACCGGCCCGACAACCTGGTGCTCGCGTGCATCCCATGCAACGCCGCCAAGGCCGATTCACCCCTCCTCGCCTTTCTACTGCAGCAGCGCGCCCGTGGCGTTTATCTGCTGCATTATGGCGACCATCTCTCCGATCCATTGAAGGATCTGGCGAGGCAGGCATCCGAGAGACCGCTACTCGAGAACTGAGCGAACCTGCCCGGAAGGGAAAAGAAGAAGGCGGAAGGGAGACATTCTCCTTTCCGCCTTTCACTTTGCAAAATACAAAATACAAAATACAAAAGTGCTAAGTGCTAAGTGCTAAGTGCTAAGTGCTAAGTGCTAAGTGCTAAGTG
>JBDTQP010000172.1:0-6604 GCA_039932125.1 Gemmatimonadota bacterium | reverse complement strand
TCGAAGGCTCCTGCTTTCATTGTGATGACCAGCTTGTCACCCATTTTGCCGGTGAATTTGTAGAGGTCCGCGTGGGTATCATCCTCGATGGTATAGTCGCTGATCGTCAGCTCACCCGATACCGTCTGACCGTAATGAATGGAAGTGGGGTTCATCGCTTCCAGCGGCGGCGCAACGCCCATCTCCAGCCGGATGGTGTACGCTCCGCTCACATTGGAGAACAGTGAGTTGGCTCTGATAGCATATTGACCGTCCTGGCTGATCCGGGCAACGATCTTGGCGTCCTCGCCTCCAGCACCGTCATCGTCATTCTGGAGGTAGTTGAAGCGGCCGTTCTCCAGACGCCCAAGAGTCAGGTAGGAATCAAACGCCGCAGAACGCATGGTGATCGTTGCCTGCTGTCCGCGCTTGGCGTTGAAGGAATAGAGATCGTAGTGCGAGGTATCGTCCATCGTGGGATCAGTATCGGCGAGATCGCCGTTCAGAGTCTGGCCTGCATGAATCGCCGTGGGCTCGGGCAGGGCGGAAGCGCTTGACCCCGTATTATCCGATGTCTCGATCTCGCTCGGATCCCCCTGCTCGACCGCCACCGTGTAGGCGCCGGTTTCTCCAGCCGTGAGTGAATTGACGCGAACGGCATACTCGCCATCGTCCGGAAGCTGCAGGACTACCTTGGAATTGGTGCCGCCGGCGCCGTCATCGTCGCTATCCAGCTCGTGGAAGTCATTCCCTTCCATTCTTCCCACCGAGAGGTAGGAATCAAAGGCGTCGGAGGTGAGGGTTACCTTGATGGTTTCGCCGGCTTTTCCCCGATAAGTCCACATGTCGTAATGGGAACTGTCATCCATCATGGGATCCATCATGCTGAGGGCCCCGCTTCCAGTGTGTCCGATTCTCAGCTCGCCCTGGCCGAGCAACGGGCGCGCCGAACCCGAAGCTGCGAAAACAAGGGCCAGGAGAACAGCCAGCCGCCCGACCGGGGCGAACCTGGTGAGTGGCGCGGGCCTGCAAGTGTGTGTGCGGGTCATGGGCGTTCCTGGCTCGGTGCCGGTGAAATAAGGGACATGTGGGTTCAGTCGTTCAAATGTCGGGTGCTGGCGGTGCGTTCGCAAGACTCACTGCAGAGCGGACAGGGCACGCCGGACAAAAACCGGCACCATGTCTTTGCGCCACCCTATTGTGAAATCGGTATTGTCCAGGGGCTTGGCTGGCCGGGCCGCCGCGCGCGCCGCTCCGTCAACCACCTCCTCGGTGAGAACCTGGCCCTGCACGAGGGCCGCCGCTTCATCGCTTACCTTGGGAAATGATCCGACAGCTCCCAGCACGACTCGCGCCGCGCCGACGGTACCATCGGGCGAGAATTGTGCCCACGCAGCGACGCCCAGCACTGGAAAATCGAATGAACCCCGGCGCCGAAGCTTCTTGTAGGTCGCACGGCAGCCTTCGAGCGAAGGTACCTCGATAGACACAAGGAGCTCGTCGGGAAGCTTGGTGAGAAACTGGATTCCGTCATCATTGTACAGGGTACGCACCGGGATGACCCGCTCCCCCTCCACGCCGCGTAGCCTTACCCTGGCATCGAGGGCGACCATAACGGGGGCAAGATCACTTGATTGCACCGCCCAGCACCGGGGACTTGAAGGAGCAACCCAGCAGATCGCCCCGTCTTTTTTCATGCAGAAATCAATGGCTTTTCGCCACTCGTAATTCTGATCATAGTAGTTACACCGCGTGTCCAGGAGCAGGTTACCGCCCACTGTGCCCATATTCTGTAGAATCGGCGTCGAAATTTCCCGAGCCGCTTCGGCAAGTACCGGCCAGAACTCCATAACGAGCGGATGATGAATCAGCTTTGAAAGCGTCACACCCGCGCCGATGATCAGCCCGCCCGAGTGAGATCGCTCTACAGAAGAAAGATCACGAATGCCACGCACGTCTATCAGGTGAGCCGGGGTCTGCTGCCGTCTCTTCATATTGGGGTAGAGATCGGTCCCGCCCGCAACGTAAGAGGACAGACTTCCCAGCCTGCCCTTGAGCTGGACAGCCTCTTCGATAGACCGGGGAAAGTTGGCACTGCATTGCGGCAGTCGAAGCATCGTTTGTGAATCCCGAATGTCGAGAAAACTTCTGGCTCAGTGGCGCCTCGGTTAGACAACCCTGCTCATTCGCTCGCTGCTCAACCAACCGTATTTCTGGGACGCGACTTTCCATCACCGCCCTGCGCGGGTGTCGGCACATAGGTCGCCTCGGGCCAGGGCACCAGCGGTACTGACGAAGGGCCAAACCTCGGCTCCTTACCCGCGGCCTTTGCCTGGATGGCCTTGAGAACTTTGGGGGGACTCAATGGAACCTCATCCACTCGAACCCCGACCGCGTCGTAGATCGCGTTCGCGACGGCCGGCATAACCGGCAGCAGCGGGCCCTGGCCGGCCTCTTTGCCGCCGAAGGGACCGTTAGGGTCGGGATCCTCAATGAGGTAGGTGATCACGTCGCACATTTCGTGGGTCGTAGGACTCTTGTACTCGAGCATCGACGGCCACTTGTGCACCACGTTGCGATTTTCCCGGTAGGCCATTTCCTCCATCAATGCTTCGCCAAGTCCCATGTAGACTCCCCCCTCGACCTGGCCCATGACGAGCGCGGGGTTGATGCATTGCCCGACATCATGACCAATCCAGATTGTGGGTACTTTCACAAACCCGGTTTCAGGGTCTACCTCAACTTCCGCCACGCACGCGGAGTAACTGTAAGCGGCGGAAGGTCCAACACCTGCCCCGCGATAGCGTCCGGGAGAGCGCGGCGGTGTGTAGCTTCCCACATTACCAATGGTTCCCAATTTCGACTCGGCCGTAACGACAGCATCTGCGAAGCTCATCCCCCGCTCAGGAACGTTGGCATCGAAGACGCGTCCTTCGCCAAACACAATACGGTCAGATGGAACGTCGAGCTTGGCCGCCGCTGGTCCTGACATCATTGCCCGTACCCGCTCGGCTGCCTGGATGGCTGCCTGACCCGTCATGAGCGTGACACGCGAGGAGTAACTCCCGAGGTCCACCGGGGTCAGGTCTGTATCGGACGTGACGACCCGGATATCGAGCGGCTCGATCCCGAGCACTTCAGCCACGATATACGCCAGAATGGAATCAGACCCCTGGCCAATATCACTCGATCCGCAGAACACCGTAACGCCTCCGCCCCGATCGCACTTGATCTGGACGCCAGAGTGCGGCATGTCATTCCAGTAGATCGGAAGACCGGCGCCGGTGATGTACGAGGAGCAGGCGATCCCCAGCCCCCGGCCATAGGGAAGTTTACGAAAGCGTTCCTTCCAGCCCGAACCCTCAACGACCTTGGTTATACACGGACCCAGGCCCATCGAGCCGATCTTGAGATAGTTAGCGGTGACCGTATTGGCCTTCACCAGGTGCTGAAGGCGCATGTCGGCTGGATCGAGTCCCAGCTGCTCCGCGATCTTATCGAGCTGCACCTCGAGTGCGAAACGGGGCTGGGGGGTGCCATGGCCCCGCTTGGGGCCGCAGGGAGGCTTATTGGTAAATGCCCTGGCACCGCGAAAGCGATACGCGGGAACATCGTAGGTCACCGTCTGAAGGGCGCCCGTGTAATAGGTGCTGGCCACGCCATAGGAACCGTAAGCACCTCCGTCGAGATAGCTCTCGAAGTCCATGGCGGTGATCGCGCCCTCGCGGGTGACGCCCGTGCGGATCCTCATGAGCGCCTGGTGCCGCCCCCGATGACAGTAAAAGACTTCCTCGCGCGTAAGGCAGATCTTCACCGGTCGCCCGGTGACCAGTGACAGCTTGGCGACCACCATTTCGTGATTGAAAGGATCGCTCTTCCCGCCGAAGCCGCCACCATTCGGAGTCGCAATGACCCGGACTCGACTGGGTGGCATCTCGAGCACTTTCGAAAGTGCCCGATGGACATAGTGTGGCGTCTGCGTACTGGACCAGAGGGTGACTTTGCCGTCTGGTGTGGCGTGAGCAACCGCGGCGTGCTGTTCCATGGGAAGGTGGGTGTTCCCCTCATAGAAGCAGAGGTCCTCCCGGATGAGGTCTGCCTTCGCAAACCCCTCGGCCAGTTCGCCGAACTCGAGATGCACGAGCTTGTGAAAGTTCCCCGAATCCGCGTAGGCGTGCAGTTGAGGCGAGGGATGTTTCGCTGCATCCTCGACCGATCGAATCGGCGGCAGCAGCTCATAGCGCACATCGATCAGTTCAAGCGCCATCGTGGCCGTGTCCTCGTCGACCGCCGCCACGGCTGCAACGGGATCTCCGATAAAGCGCACAATTTCGCGGCACAATGCTTCCTCGTCCTGGCTCACCGGAAGAATCCCGAATTGAATCGGCAGATCCTTGCCGGTGAGCACCGCGTGGACGCCGGGGAGAGCGGCGGCGCGCGACGTGTCGATGGCCAGAATACGAGCGTGTGGATGCGGGCTCCTGAGCAGCTTTGCCCAGAGCATCCGAGGCAACACCAGGTCGTCGGCGTAAAGCGTCTGCCCGGTGCACTTGGCGTGGGCATCTACTTTCGGCCGAGCCGTTCCCACGACTGAGAATGTCTTGTCTTTCGACTGGCCAGTCTCGCCCGGTATGCCGCGTCTAGTAGCCATAGAGACTCTCCCGCAGCGGCTCCGCATGCTCACCTCGCATCCGCGCTGCCGCGAGCTCGACGGCTTCGTAGATTTTGATGTATCCAGTGCAACGACAGAGATTCCCGGCTAGCGCATCCTTGATCTGCTGGCGGCTGGGCCTGGCGTTCTCGTGAAGCAATGCCTTCGCGGTCAGCAGAATCCCCGGCGTGCAATAGCCGCATTGTGCCGCGCCGACCTCAATGAATGCGATCTGCAGAGGATGCAACGCAGGGCCATCGGCCATGCCCTCGACCGTGAGAATGTCCTGGTGCTGACATGCCTGCGCCAGCACGAGGCAGGAAAGCTGCGGCTCCCCTTGGATCAGAACCGTGCAGGTGCCACATTCACCCAGCTCGCAACCGTGCTTCGTCCCGGTCAACGCCAGGTCTTCCCGCAGAACCTCGAGCAGCGTCTTGTGACCCGTATAGGTGATCTCGAAGTGTTCACCATTGACGGTGAACTCACCGGGGATTTTCCGGGCAAGCGGGATCAGGGGAACCGGTTCCTGGTTCATCGGCGGTCGGGGATTCTGGTTCGTGACTGGTCGAGCAAATTGTCTAAAGCGGCTTCAACTTCGCCAGCACATGGTTTATGACATCAGGCGGAACCCGCGATACGATCTCGGCGTCTCGCGCCTTCCAATCCGTGCTGCGTAAATGGTCCGCAAGCACGACCCCGGAAACCGGCAGGCCTTCCGGAAGGGCAACCTCGAAAGGGTAACCTTTGGACCGGGTGGCAACCGCACACATCAGCGCCAGGCCGGACCGGCTGTTATACCCTGCCGGCGAAACCACGAGTGCGGCGCGCCGAACAGGAGCCTGGTCATTCCGGCCTGTGACGGTAATAAGGACCAGATCTCCACGATCCGGAGCTACCATACTTCAGCACCAGCTGGCTGGCCCCAGTCGGTTTCGCTATGCCGGTTTTCTGGAGTTATGCCTTGAACGAGTTCATCGAGATCGTAGTCTCTTGACACTGGCGTAATGATGAGTCGACCATTTTCCAAGGTCACGTCAACTCTGGTTCCCGCCGTGAGCGCCAGATCTGCCAGGAGTGATTTGGACAAGCGAATGCCTAAGCTGTTGCCCCATTTTGATATATGCGTACGCACCCATGTGTCCTTGATGTATATACATTGAGTATACGACAATCCAGACGAATTATCCAGCGATGTGTGAACCTCATAGCTCACTGGGAACGTCGTAGAGAGTTCCTAACCCTTCGTTGGTGTTATTATTGGAGATATGGTGAGAACACTGTTCCTTCGCATCACCTCTTCACTGCTGGCCGCAGTCTTTATCTGCGGACTTGTGGTGTTTCCTGATGTGGATGCAGTGCTCTTTCACGGCCTCTCGATACAGCAGGAAAATCCGGTCCACGTTGAATCAAAGGGGTTCACCGGGTGTCACGCGGAGTCATGCGTTCTCACCACCGTTTCCACTGAAACGGTCGCTCCCGGATTCAAGAGCCCGATCTCGTCGATTGTTTTTCAGGTCTCGGATGTTCCTGTCACTCCCCGTTCAATGCCGTGCAGTACCCCCGTCGGTCTTTGCTCCCCCCGCGCACCTCCCGCGCTATCCGTCTGAAGTAGACCGGCCATTACGGCCGAGTCACGCTTGCTGCGTTCCCCATCCAACAGGATTCGGTGAGCAGCGGCAACGGTACTTGCGAGGAGACTCACCTGTGAAGATCAATATCGGTTTGGCATTGTGTTTGTTGTCGGCCCCGGCCGCATCGGCCGCTGCGCAGGTTCCTCAGAACTCGGCTGATACAGTTCAGAGCGTGTTCCAGCACTTGAGCGCACGCCTGGATTCACTCGAAGCTGGACAGTGCGGGTCGGAACCTTTCGTGGTGAGCCTTGCTCCCACCGGTTCCGCCGCAAGCGACTCGCTTATTAACGCCGCTCGTGCCCTGGCTGAGCGATTGAACAGCCTCGCGCTCGAGCGTTGCAAC
>JBDTQP010000171.1:0-6661 GCA_039932125.1 Gemmatimonadota bacterium | reverse complement strand
ACCCGGGCACCACGCGGGAGATCATGCTTCCGGCGCTTGAAAGCACCGGGCTCAAGGTTGGCACTGATTTCTTCCTCGCCTTCAGCCCCGAGCGGGTCGATCCAGGCAATCCCAAGTATCTGACGCGCAACACGCCCAAAGTCGTCGGGGGCATCACGCCGGCCTGCCTTGAAGTCGCGACGGCGCTGTACCAGCCGGCGATCGACACCCTGGTTCCAGTTTCCACCACCGAGGCCGCCGAGCTGGTCAAGCTGCTGGAGAACACCTTCCGCAGCGTGAACATTGGCCTGGTGAACGAAATGGCCATTGTCTGTGACAAGCTTGGGGTTGATGTCTGGGAAGTAATCGAAGCGGCGGCGACAAAGCCGTTCGGGTTCATGAAGTTTCTTCCAGGCCCGGGTCTCGGCGGTCACTGTATTCCCATCGACCCGCATTACCTCGCGTGGAAGATGCGCGGACTCAACTACAAGACCCGGTTTATCGATCTTGCCGGGGAGCTCAACACGGAAATGCCGCTGTTCTGGGTGCGCAAGGTCGCCGATGCGCTCAATAGCAAGGGCAAGGCTGTTCGCGGCGCCAGCATCCTGGTCCTCGGCGTCGCCTACAAGAAGGACATTGATGACATCCGGGAGAGCCCGGCCCTCGACATCATTCGCCTGCTGGAACAGCAGGGCGCGAAAGTGACGTATCACGATCCTCACGTGGCCAGCTTCACGGAAGACGGCCACGAAATGAAGTCAGTGCCGTTCAGTCCCGAATCCGTCGCGGCAGCCGATTGTATCATGATCGTCACCGACCACAGTTCTATCGATTATGCCATGGTGGGCAAGCGGGCCCGGCTCGTCGTAGACACCCGCCACGCGCTTCCCAAAGCGACCTGATGCGGGTCGCAATCATCGGGAGCGGGTATGTCGGGCTGGTCGCGGGTGCCTGTCTTGCGGAGACCGGCAATGATGTGATCTGCGCGGATGTCGACGCTGCGAAAGTGGAGCGTCTCACGCAGAACGATGTGCCGATTTACGAGCCGGGCCTCGAGCCCATGATCCGGCGCAACCAGGCCGAGGGCCGGCTCGCCTTCAGCACCGATGTCGGGGCAGCGGTCGAGCGCTCTCGCGTGGTGTTCATTGCGGTCGGAACTCCCTCCGGCGAGGACGGCTCTGCCGATCTGCAGCACGTGCTCTCCGTGGCGCGGACCATCGGGCGCCACATGAACTCTTCGAAGGTAGTAATAACCAAGTCCACCGTTCCGGTCGGCACTGCGGAAAAGGTGCGGGCGGCGATCAAGTCGGAAACGAGTGTTCCCTTCCAGGTCTGCAGCAATCCCGAGTTTCTCAAGGAAGGCGACGCGATCGACGACTTCATGAAGCCGGACCGCGTCGTCGTCGGGGTGGACTCGCCGGAAGCCAGGGAGGTACTGGAGCAGCTGTACGCGCCGTTCGTCCGCACCGGCAACCCGATTCTCTTCATGGACATCGCATCGGCGGAGGTTACGAAGTATGCGGCCAATGCAATGCTGGCCACCCGGATCTCCTTCATGAACCAGATTGCGGGATTCTGTGAGCGGGTCGGGGCCGACGTGCACGCGGTGCGCAAAGGCATCGGCACCGACCGGCGAATTGGGCCGGCCTTTCTTTTTCCCGGCCCTGGATACGGCGGCAGCTGTTTCCCCAAGGACGTTAAGGCACTAATTCGTTCCGCCACCGAAATGGGTATGAACTTCGAGCTGCTTGAAGCGGTCGAGTCGGTGAACAGCCGGCAGAAGCTCGTTCTGCTCGAAAAGACTCGCGCGAGCCTCGCGAATGATCTCAAAGGAAAGACGATTGCCGTCTGGGGGCTGGCGTTCAAGGCGGAGACGGACGACATGCGGGAGAGTCCGGCCATTCCGCTGATCAAGGGACTCCTGGACCAGGGCGCCTTCGTCACGGTGCATGACCCCAAGGCGATGGAATCGGCGCGGGCTGTTTTTGGTGACACCGTTGCGTACGCGGCAGATCTTTATCTCGCCGCCGAAAACGCGAGTGCGCTGGTCATCGTGACCGAGTGGCTGGTCTATCGCAACCCGGATTTCGAACGATTGAAAAAGGCACTCGCGCGGCCGCTCGTCATTGACGGCCGCAATCTGTTCGACCCCGAGCGGATGGCAGGGGCAGGCTTCGAATACCACAGTATTGGCCGGAGGGTTCCATGAGAGTGCTCATCACCGGGGCGGCCGGGTTTCTCGGATCCCACCTGACGGATCGGTTCCTCGCCGACGGCCACGACGTCGTCGGAGTGGACAACCTGGTGACCGGTTCGACCGACAATATCGCGCACCTGGCGGGGAACCCCCGCTTCTCGTTTATTCAGCACGACGTCACCAATTACATTTTCGTGGAAGGGCCGCTGCACGGCGTGCTTCACTTCGCCTCGCCGGCCAGTCCGGTTGATTACCTCGAGCTTCCCATCCAGACGCTCAAGGTCGGCTCACTGGGGACCCATAAGGCCCTCGGCCTGGCCAAGGCGAAGAATGCCCGGCTGCTCCTCGCGTCCACCTCAGAGGTGTACGGCGATCCGCAGGTCCATCCGCAGCCAGAGAGTTACTGGGGACACGTGAACCCGGTGGGCCCGCGCGGCGTGTATGATGAGGCCAAGCGCTTCGCCGAGGCGATGACCATGGCCTATCACCGGTATCACAATGTCGATACCAGGATCGTGAGGATCTTCAATACCTACGGCCCGCGAATGCGGGCGCACGATGGCAGGGTGGTCTCCAACTTTGTAGTGCAGGCGCTCAGGGGCGAGCCGATCACGATCTATGGCGATGGCTCGCAGACCCGGTCGTTCTGCTACGTGTCGGATCTCGTTGACGGCATCGTTCGACTGTTCCATGGCGACTCGAGCGACCCGACGAACATCGGAAATCCCAACGAATTCACCGTGCTGCAGCTCGCCGAGCTCGCCATCAGGATGACAGGATCAAAATCGGTCATTGAGCGGCATCCGCTCCCGACCGACGATCCCAAGGTGCGGAAACCCGATATCACACTGGCCCGTACCCGTCTCGGCTGGTCCCCAACCGTCGAGCTTGAGGAAGGTCTTGGTCGCACGATCGAACACTTCCGGAGTCGCCTCGGGAAATGACTCACGTTCTTGTCACCGGAGCGGCGGGGTTCATCGGGTCGCATCTCTCTGAAGCATTGATCGCGCGGGGCGATACCGTTGTCGGGATAGACAACTTCGATCCGTTCTACTCCCGGGCCGAAAAGGAGCGCAACCTCCGCAAGCTTAAGAATCTCGCCGCCTTCAGTTTTCACGAAGCCGATATTCTGGATCCCGCTTCCATCGCGCCACTGCTTCAGCCGGATAGCGTCATCGTTCATCTGGCGGCACGCCCCGGGGTCCGTCCATCGCTGGTAGATCCGGCGGGCTACGCCCGGGTCAACGTGGAAGGCACGGCGGGTCTGCTGGGAATCGCGCGCGATCGCGGCGTGTCCCGGATCGTCTTCGGCTCGTCTTCTTCAGTCTACGGCGATGACACGGTGGCGCCTTTTCGCGAGGATGCAACGGCGCTCCGGCCGCTCTCTCCCTACGCCGCGACCAAGCGAAGCGGCGAACTGCTCTTCGGGTCACTGGCTCCCATCTTCGGCCTGCGGACTGCCGCGCTTCGCTTCTTCACCGTGTATGGTCCCCGGCAGCGTCCGGACCTGGCTATCCATGCCTTTGCCCGGCGCATTCTGGCCGGCGAGACGATTACTTTATTTGGAGACGGGACGCAGTCCCGCGATTATACCTACTACAGCGACATCGTCGCCGGCATCCTTGCCTCGGTTGACTGGACCGCCTCGGCTCCCATTGGACTCGAGATTTTCAACCTGGGCGGGAATGAGCCGGTGCCACTCCGCGAGATGGTTGCGAGTCTCGGACGCGCGCTCGGGAAGGAACCACGTGTGCAATGGGCACCGATGCAGCCGGGCGATGTGCAGCACACGTACGCCGACCTGGCCAAGTCCGGCGCGATGCTGGGCTATCGGCCTGCCGTGACGTTTTCCGAAGGACTGAGCCGCTTCGCCACGTGGCTGGAGGATCCAGATGAGAGTAAGCGCTGATCACCAGATCAATCGCGCACGCGAACGATTCGAACTCCACGATTATTACGGCGCCATCCACCTCCTCGAAGACGTCGCCACCTCCGGCAGAGTCTTCGCCGATGTTCTCCACCTCCTTGGTCTTTCCTACTCACTCGTGGGCCAGTCGGAGAAGGCGCTCGAATTTTTCGACCGCGCGCTCGGGCTCAATCCGCGCTATTTCGAAGCCCATGTCCATCGCGGCATCGTGCTCAACGAGCTCGGACGCAGGGGGGAGGCGGACGAGGCGTTCCGCCGGGCTTCATCGGCGAATCCGGAAGCGGTGGACGGGTTGCCCTGGAATGTGGCGGCGCAGCTGGCCAATCAGCATGCATCACTCGGACTCATGTATGCCCAGGCAGGGGCGCTGAACGAAGCCATTCGCGAGTACCAGCGAGCGATGTCGCTCGGCCCAACCTTCGCCGACCTGCGGTATCGGCTTGCCCGAATGCTCCTCGAGACCGGCCGGACACTGGAGGCTCGTGAAGAGCTGGAACGAGTGGTCCGCGAGCGGCCTCACTTTGTGGATGCCCAGGCGGCTTTGGGCCTGGCGCGATACCTCTCGGGCGATGCGAGCGGGGCAGAAGAAATCTGGAATGATTGTCTCAATATCCGGCCGGAGAACCCGCGGGTTGAGGCTTACCTCGCGATGATGGAGCGGGGAACGGCTTGACCATGGTGCAGAGTGCAGGGTGCAGGGTGCAGACTGAAGAGAGTGCAGGGTGCAGAGTGTCAGGTCAACCCACCTGGTCCCGAAATTTCAGCGGACCAAAAATGGTCGGGCCGTTACTTCGCACCCTGCACCCTGTACTCTGCACCCTGTTGTTCCTGGGCTGTCCTTCGGCTGCAGCGGATCATTCCCGGCTTGGAGACCAGGCGCTGGGGACCGGGGACTATGCGACCGCGGTCGCCGAGTACCGGGCTGGTGTGCAGACCTCCCCTCGACCAGAGCTCCTGGCGAAACTTGGGTCCGCGGCACTCCATCTCAAGAGTTACCGCGAAGCGGCGGACGCATATCGCAAGCTCGGCGAGTCGGATCCCGCGCGCGCCGGCGAGGCGGCGACGGGACTCGAACGAGTGGCGCAAGCCGCGCAAGAAAGCGAAGACGCCATAGCGATGCGCGATGCGCTCCTCGGCTTGCAGGTTCTGGCTCCGGAACGCCCGATCGGGAAAATTGCGCTTACCCTGGCACTGAGCGGACGCATGGAGCCCTCAGAAGCCATTTCGCTTCTTCCCTATGCCATGGCGGGCGCGCGGGACGATGCGACGGTCGACTCCCTGCTCACGCTCTACGCCGCCGCGCTCCGTGAAACGACCGCGTGCGAGGAGGCGGTCGGGGCCTACCAGACTCTTGCCCGGCGCAATGGCGATGTGGCCCCCGCGAACGCGAGCCAGGGACTGGCTGAGTGTGCGGTGCAGCTGGGCGCCGATGCCCAGGCTTTGAATCAGCCCGAAATCGCCGAGAGGTGGTATCGAGATGCCCTGGCGGCGGATTCTACGTCATCCACCGGGCGGCGGGCCTTACTCGGTCTGGGTGACATGCGTCTCGAGCAGGGTGACACGGTTCACGCCGAAGCAGCGTACAGGATGGTGATCTCGCGGGGAGAGGCTGATTCCCTGGCCGCGGCAGCCAGCGACAAACTGGCTGCCATGAGCATCACCGCAGGAAGTGATTCTACTACGAACCGGGAACCATGATGCGCAGGATTGTCCTATTGATAGCAGCAGGAGTTGCCGCGTGTGGCAAAGGAAACGCCCCGGCCACAGGCGCTGCTCCCGTGGCGGTGTCCGGATCCAACCCCGCGCTCGTTGATTCCTTGTGGCGGAGCATCGATCAGGAGTATCGGCAAGCGGACTGGAACAAGGCGTCGCTCAACCTCGAGCGGCTGCTCCTTGAGAGTCCGGCCGGAGATCCCCGTCTCGTCCGGGCGCATTTTCTTCTCGCCGAATCCTACTTCGGTCAGAACGATCATCTCCGTGCCGCGCGGGAGTTCCGCCGGGTTTCAGACGAAACCCCGAACGATTCCCTGGCACCGCTGGCGCTTCTCCGGGCAGGGGATGCCTACGCTGATCTCTGGCGCCGTCCCGAGCTGGACCCGTCCTACGGACAGCAGGCCCTGGCAACCTACCAGGAGATGCTGAATCGTTATCCTGACGCCGCCGTCGCCGCCCGTGCTCATGAGCGAGTACAGACGCTGCAGGACAAGTTCGCCGAGAAATCATACAAGGCCGGGCTCTTCTATTTCCGGCTCAAGGCCTATGACTCGGCAATTCTCTACCTGCGCGACCTGCTAGCGACGTATCCCCGGGCGAGCGTTGCGCCGGACGCACTGGTGCATCTGATCGAAGCGTACCAGGCCATCGGGTACACGGAGGAAGTGACGGAAACCTGCGGATACTTCCGCACCAATCATCCAGCCGCGCGAGATATCGATCGCGTATGTCCGGCCGTTCCCGCGAGCTCATAGCAGTCTGGTGGATAGTGGATAGTGGATAGTGGATAGTGGATGGTGGATGGTGGTGAGGATTGATGGCGCGGCGGTGCGGTGGTGTTCTCG
>JBDTQP010000170.1:0-6673 GCA_039932125.1 Gemmatimonadota bacterium | reverse complement strand
ATGCTCCGACAGCACCGCGCGGTAGGTTCCGGTGTACCGGACCAGCAGCGTAGCAAGCGCCGCAATCCCGATGCTGCCGCCCAGCTGTCTCGAGAGATTGAAGATCGCCGCCCCCTGCCCCAGCTTCCGGCCCTGCAGCCGTGCCAGCGACGATGCCGTGAGCGGCACGAACATGAGACCAATGCCGACCCCGCGCAGCGCCACCGGCCACAACATCTGGGCTCGCGACGTCTGCATGGTAAAGTGGGAGTGTCCGAACATCGCGTACGACAGAATCATGGTTCCCAATGCGATGAGCCAGCGGCCATCGACCTTGTTCCCCATTTTGGCGATGAGCATCATGGAGAAGGCGCTGCCGATGGCGCCCGGCAGCATGATCATACCGGTGGTTGCGGCATCGAATCGGAGGAGACCCTGCGCCAGGAGGGGAAGCGCAAAGGTGCTCCCATAGAGTCCCATTCCCAGCACCGCGCCGAAGAGCGATCCCATGGCCAGTGATCGATCCTTGAGCACCCGAAGATCCAGGATGGGTTCCTTCACGCGGAGCTCCCACCAGAGCATCGTTCCAATTGAGACGATGGCCAGGGCGAGCAGCCCGGTAATCATGGGCGAGTCGAACCAGTCGTAGTGCTGGCCGCGCTCAAGCACAAATTGAAGGCTCCCGATCCCCGCCGCGAGCAGGCCCAGACCAAAGAAATCCACTCGTCCGGGCCGCCCCTGATCCGGCGGATCCTGCACGTAGGCCGTCACCACCAGCGTCGCGATGATCCCGACCGGGACATTGATGTAAAAGATCCACGGCCATTGAAAACGATCGACAATCACTCCGCCAAGCGTCGGCCCGAGCGCGGGACCGACCATCATGCCCATGCCGAAGATCGCCGAGGCCAGGGTCCGCTCTTCAAGCGGAAACGCGTCGAACAGAATCGCCTGGGCAGTGGAGATGAGTGCACCTCCGCCGAGACCCTGGATGATGCGCCAGAACACGAGGCTGGTGAGCGAACCTGCCGCGCCGCAGAACACGCTGGCGATGGTAAAGATGATGATGGAGATCGTGAAATACCGCTTGCGGCCGAAGTAAGCCGCCAGCCAGCCGGTCATCGGGAGTATGATGACGGCGGCAAGGATGTACCCGACGCTCACCCAGGTGACTTCTTCGATCGATACGCCAAGGTTGGCACTGATATGGGTCAGCGCGACGTTGACGATGCTGGTGTCGATCAGCTCGATGACGCTGCCCAGCGTCACCCCGATCGCGACCAGCCACTTTCCGGCGTGAGGATTGTAGGCCCGCGGCAAGGCCGCGGCAGTTGCGGTAGCAGTCACGACTCGGTCTTTACTTTACTGCGGTCGTATCGCCGCTGGTGACAATGGCCGCCTCGACCGAGAGCCCCGGACGAAGTGGAAAGCCACGGGCACTCGTGCTGTCGAAGACAATTTTGACCGGGACTCGCTGCACCACCTTGGTAAAGTTCCCGGTGGCGTTGTCAGGAGGAAGCAGTGAGAAGCGCGCACCCGTCGCGCCCTGGATCGACTCGACCCGTCCCCGGAAGGTGTGATCACCGTACGCGTCCACCTTGATCTCGACCGGCTGCCCGGCGCGGACATTCTCCAGCTGCGTTTCCTTGAGATTCGCAATGACCCAGACATTTTCATCGTCCACCAGGGCCATCAGCGATTGCCCCGACTGAACCAGCTGCCCTGGCTCTGCCGTCCGCCGCGCGACTCGACCACCACTTGGCGCCGTGAGCACCGTATACCCCAGCTGGAGACGAGCCGTCTCGACCGCCGCTTCGGCAGCCGCCAGCCGTGCAACGGCGTTCTGGCTGCTGGCGCCGGCACTCTGGACAGCCGCCGCAGAACCGGCCGCGCGGCTTCGTGCAGCGGCAAGGTTTGCCGTCGCTGAACGGAGAGCCGTTTCGGCCCCCTCGAGCTGTTGTTGCGAGATCACGTTGCGCTGTGCCAGGGTTCGAAACCGCTCGGCATCACTCCGGGTTCGCTCGTACACCGCGAGGGCGGAGGCCGTGTCCGCCCCCATAGCCGATTGCTGCGCCCGGGCCTCCGCCACGGCCGCTCGCGCCCCACCACCAGCCGCAACGCGGGCCGCGGCGGCATCCGCGAGGGCCTGGGCCAGCCGAGCCTGATTGTCACTGGGATCGAGGGTGACGAGTGTGTCGCCCGCGCGCACGACCTGGTTGTCTGTGACATACACCCGGTCTATATAGCCGCCGACCTTGGGAATAACCGGAACAACATGGCCTTCGATCTGTGCGTTGTCCGTGCTCACGTGGGTGCGTTTGTATGCCAGCACGCGCCACCCCCAGATCCCCCCGACAATCACCGCGATTGCGAGGACGGCGAGCAATGGCCAGCGCCGCTTGCCCTCCGGTTCCTCCGCCTCAGGCAAATCAACCGGTGGGGCGCTGGGAGATATGGGCGCGCGCTCAGCCTGCGTATCCAACCTTGGGTTCATCGTCGTACTCATTGTTTCACGCCTCAATCGCAAATTGGGACTGGTCTCCTGCCTGCCAGGATCATTGTCTACCTGCTGGTGCCGCGCTGGCGTTTGCCATTTCCGGAGCTCGGGGAAATCGCTTCTGTAGATGGCGGTGACTGGGCCGGCGCGGCTGGGTTCCCCAACACACCATTGAGAGCGCCGCGTTGCAGCAGCGCGAGTCCCGTCTCCAGCCAATCACCGACCGCTGCACACTCCGGATTGGCACTGTGCGTCTTGCTGACCTGCCCGGCCCAAAGACCATTAAGCATGGAATCGAGAGAGGAGTCGATAAACCGCTCCACATCCATGGGTGCCAGATCGTTCAGGCCCATCTCGAAATGAAGGAGCAGGTGGAAGAGCATTCCGGAATTGAGAACTCGCGCTGTCACCTCGCTATCTACGTCAGGGCGGAACTCGCCGCTCTTTTTCCCCTGCTCGATGAGATCGGCAACCATCCTGATGCCCCGGAGGAATCCCTCACCCAGCCATTCCTTGAACACCGCCGGGGCCTCAACACTGACTTCGCTGATCATCAGACGAAGCAGCTGACGCGACTGCGGATTACACCACCGATGCCATGCCATATGGTGGCCTCGACGAAGCCGCACCGACGCCGGCTCGGCCTGGTTGGCCATGACGGCCTCGGTCTCGGCAAACACACGCGAACGCCTCCGCCGCGCGGCCTCCAGCAACAGCTGCTCTTTGGACGTGAAGTAGTGGTAGATAGTGCCTTTGGTGACACCCGCAGCCTGGCCAATCTGCTCCAGGCGCGTCCCCCGGTAGCCGTTCACGGCAAATACCTCGAGGGCCGCGTCGAGGATCTCGTCCTCCCGGACCTCGGGTTTCCGTTCCCAGCGGCCCGTTCGGGGGGCGCCGCGCCTATTGGACGGTACAGAACGTTTCAATTTGCCTGTTCTCAGGTCAGGATATTCTTGGCTTTCGGCGCCCGTAATTACACTATTTTACTCGCGAGTATATAAGCGACCGAGCGCCGCCACGTCAACCCTCAGGAATAGCCACACGCGCCTACTTCGGGACCAGGCCTTCGATTCCCAGCGTGCCGGACAGAACTGGCGGGCCAGAGACGTGAAGCCATACATGGAAACGGGCGGCGATCCCCATCCCGGTGATCGGCGCCACCCAATACAACCAGTGCCCTGTCCACCCACCACCCGCCAGGGCCGGCCCCAGTGATCGCGCCGGATTCATGCTGGATCCGGTAAGCGGTCCCAGAAGCGCGCAGAATCCTACGGTCATGCCGATGGCAATCGGCGCGAAACCTCGGGGGACTCGATCGTCGGTCGCGACTGACATAATCACCAGCATGAGCACAAACGAAAGCAGCCATTCCACCACGAACGATTGCCAAAGCCCGATCGCCGGGAGTGTTGCACCGAGGTGACCAACCGGTCCGAGGATTATTCGAAGGAAAAGCGATGCGAGCACGGCTCCGCCACATTGAGAGAGCACGTAAGGAACGACGCTGCGGCCGGGAAACCGTCGGACCGACCAGAACGCAATGGTCACGGCGGGATTGATGTGCGCGCCAGAGACGTGACCGAGTGCAAACACCATGGCGGCGACTACCAGTCCAAACGCCATCGCAATGCCAACCTGCCCCAGTGCTCCCGCCGCGTATGCATTGACCATGGCGGAGCCGGGGCCGACCAGGACGAGGAAGAATGTTCCCACCGCTTCCGCCGCAACGCGACGAGTCTCCTGACCACGGAACGTCGCGCTCATTTCCCGCCATTTTTCAAAAAGTCGGCAAACTCTCCTGGCAGACCGCTTTCTCGAATCCCGGCCATGGCTCGATCGAGGTCATATGCGACACGAATAGTCTCCGCGGTGACGATGGCGGCATCGAGCGTGAGGATGACATACGATGATCGCCAGTCGCCGTCCTTGGGTCGACCGACGCTGCCAGTATTCACAAAGTGCATGCCGCCCACAACGCGATGCCAGGGAATGTGGGTATGCCCGAAGGCAATGACATCACCCGGCTGGATGCCCGCGAGCTGCGCCATCTTGAGCGAAAATTCTTCCGGTCGATCTTCCGTCCAGTAGACGGTGTTAAGCGTTGGCGTGCCATGCACCATCACGATCCTGGGACCTGATCGGTGACCGCCGAGCGGACGCAGGTCCATACGAAATGGCAGTGAGCGGAGAAACTCGCGGGCGACCGGTGTGATATGGCGGCGAGTCCATTCGTAACTCAGATGACTCAACTCCTCCTGGCGGGAATCCTCGTACTTGCAGCCACAGTGCTTGTAGTCAGTGGCCACAGTAGAATCGTAGTTCCCCGCGATTCCCCCGATGCCTCTTTCTTGAATGAGACTGATGACCTCGTTCGCCCACGGCGCGTATCCCACGAGGTCTCCGAGATGATAGAGGGAGGACACTTGACGTGTGTCGATATCCGCCAGCACCGCTTCCAATGCTGGAAGGTTGGCGTGAATGTCGGAGATCAGGGCAATTCGGCTCATTGGACTCAGCCGATGGCAGAATCAGCGCCGAGCGTTCGACGCATAGCCACGGCGGTATCTGGGCACGCCCCCCGCAATTCCGCCGAGGCGTGGAGCTCGGCCGGTACTTCGTTCCGTCCGATAGTGTGAAACCCCAATCGCGGGAAGTAGCGATCGGCGGTGGTTGTCAGCAGGTAGATGTCCTTGCATCCAGCCGATCGCGCTTCCTCCAGGATCCTGGTGACCAGCGTGCGCGCAACTCCGCTCCCGCGCCACTGGGGAACCACCGCGACCGAGCGAAGGAGCCCGGACGATCCATAGACTTCAACTCCCGCGAGACCGACGATGGCTTGGACGGATTCAGCCACCCAGAAATGTGGCAGCCACTGTTCAATTCCATCGATCGGTAGCTCCATGGAAGTCAGAAGCGCCGAAATCGCTTCGAGGTCCGCCGAGGATCCCGCACGAAGCACGAGACCCTCGAACATCGATACGCCGGTCACGCGCAGCATCCTGACGCGCAGCACGGTTCCGCCGATGCGAGTACCGGAAGTCCAAGCGGCTTCCGGGCCCGGATAAATGCTCCCATCACCCGGCCACTCACCTCACGCGCGAGTACCTCGAGCGACTCATCGGCGCCCGCCAGGAACGCCCTGGCATCTTCAAACTCGTACACCCGTGTGGGCTCAATTTCCCCATTCTCAAAACCCACATCCTCGAGAAGCCGTTTGAATTCATCTTCCTCGAGTGCTCCAGCGACACATCCGACCCATAGCTCCATACTCTTGCGCACCGCAGATGGAACTTCCCCCCGGATCACAACATCCGATACCGCGAAGCGGCCACCGGGCTTAAGGACACGAAAAGCTTCCGCCAGGACCTGTCGCTTATCGGTTGAGAGATTGATCACACAGTTGGAGATGATTACATCGACCGAGTTATCCGGCAGGGGGATGTGCTCGATTTCGCCTTTCAGGAATTCGACGTTGTTGGCTCCTGCTTTCCTGGCATTCGCTCGCGCGAGCTCGAGCATGTCATCGGTCATGTCCAAGCCATAGGCCTTGCCGGTCTGTCCCACGCGACGGGCCGAGAGGAGAACATCAATACCGCCGCCACTTCCGAGGTCCAGCACCACGTCTCCTTCACGCAACTCGACCAGGGCCGTTGGATTACCGCACCCGAGTGACGCGAGCACAGCGTTTTCCGGGAGACAGCGCGTCTGCTCGTCGGCGTAGAGATCCGCCGTGATCGGATCGCGGCCATCCGCGGGCGCGGCGCCGCAACACGAGCTGGCAGGACCGCACGAGCCCGGGGCCTGGGCCAGCACTCGCTTCGCCGCCTCCCCGTATTTCTCCCGGACCGTTTGCCGGATGAAGTCTCCCCTGCTCTCCTCTTCCCTGCGCTCGACCGACATGGGTGCTCCTTGTGAGAATGATTCAGCAAAAAATTTTGATATATTGAATTCAGAAAATCACTCGCAGCATTGTGCCTGGCTGGCCCGCACGGCTGCCTTCGTCGGGTGCAGGTCCTTCGCCGCCTCATCCAGTATTTCGAAGGCTTCGGGCCGCAGCCAGTAGTACGCCCACCGGCCTTCTTTGCGGCAGCCGACAATGCCGGCTTCACGCAGAACCTTGAGATGAAAGCTGAGCCGTGACTGGGCAGCATCCAGCAGATCCGTCAGATCACAGACACAACGCTCCCCATTCTTAAG
>JBDTQP010000169.1:0-6690 GCA_039932125.1 Gemmatimonadota bacterium | reverse complement strand
CTCGAGCGGATCCACTAACCCGAAATTGGCATTCATCGGCTGAAAGTGTTTTGGATCCGCCTCGCGCAGGTAGCGATAGAGCCCGCCGAGCATGGTGGTCGGCGGCGGCACCGCGATTTCCTCACCCGTGAGTCGCCGCGCCAGGTTGATACCCGCGAGCAAGCCAGTCCCCAGTGATTCAGTATAGCCCTCGACGCCCGTAATCTGTCCCGCAATGAAAACCTGCTCGTCATCCTTGAGCGCGAGACCGCCGCCGAGCGCCGCCGGACTGTTCACATACGAGTTGCGATGAATGCTTCCAAACCGGAGAAACTCGGCTGATGAGAGACCGGGTATCGTCGCAAACACTCTTCTCTGTTCCGGTATCTTGAGCCGGGTCTGGAAGCCGACCAGGTTCCACATCTGCGCCGCGCGATCCTCCCGCCGAAGCTGAACGACCGCGTACGGCTCCCGCCCGGTGCGCGGGTCCGGGAGCCCTACCGGTTTCATGGGACCAAATCGCAGCGTCTCCCTGCCACGGCGCGCCATCTCTTCTATCGGAAGACAGCCTTCGAAATAGGGAACCGCGTCGAAGTCATGGCCGGTAAACTGGTCAGCCGCGACCAGGGCGTCGATGAACGCCTCATATTCCTCACGCGTGAACGGTGCGTTCAGATAGTCCTCGCCCTCGCCCTTGCCGTAGCGGGACAACGCATACATGCGATCGTGACCGAGCGATTCCGTTGCGACAATCGGTGCAATGGCATCATAGAACGAAAGCGACTCCGCACCGAGCCTTTGCGCGAGCGCTTCCGCCAGGCCAGGCGCCGTGAGAGGACCCGTCGCGATCACCGCCGGCGACAGGATCTCCCGCACCTCTTCAGCGATCACCCTGATTCGCGGGTGACTTCGAATCCGCCGGTCCGCTTCTGCCGAAAAGACCTCGCGGTCCACCGCCAGCGCCGCCCCGGCCGGCACTCGTGCCATATCCGCGCATTCCAGGAGCAGGCTGCCCAGCGCGCGAAGCTCCGCCTTGAGCAGACCGTGCGCGTTGGCCAGCTCGACGGATTTGAACGAATTGCTGCAGACGATTTCGGCAAGACGGCCAGTCTGGTGGGCGGCAGTTCGTACGGCGGGGCGCATTTCGTAGAGCGACACCTCAATCCCGCGCTCGGCGAGGGCCCAGGCCGCTTCCGAGCCGGCCAGCCCTCCGCCGATCACGCTCGCTTTCACGTCAGGGCTACTTCCTCGGCATCGACCACGACCTCCTTGTGGCCGCACTTCAGACAGACCCTGGATTCGCCATCAGCCTTGCTCGATCGCTTCTCCATGCCGACCCAACCGCACGCCGGACACGGCTCCGCGACCGGCTTGTTCCAGGTGGAGAAGTCACAGGCAGGATAGCGAATGCAGCCCCAGAAGGACTTGCCGCGTTTGGTCCTGCGCTCGGCGAGCTCACCCTCGAGGCATTTGGGACACTTGATACCGAGGGAAATCGAACGGGTTCCCTTGCACTTGGGATAGGTGGTGCACGCGAGGAACTCGCCGAACCGCCCAGTCTTGATCACCATCGGCGATTGACACAGCTGGCAAAGCTCATCACTCGGCTTGTCCGGCGCCTTCTGCTTTTTGAGTGATTGCGCATAATCGCAGGTGTCCTTGTAGTTGACACAGGCGAGATACGGCCCAAACCGGCCGCTCTTGAGCACCACCTGAGCCCCGCACTTGGGACACTTCTCGTTGGCCAGATCCTGGAGCCCGTGCGCTTCCATCACCAGCGCATTGATATCAACGGCTTCAAGCGCCTTGTTGAACGGCCCGTAGAAGTTTCGCAGCACATCCTGCCAGGCTAGCTCCGAATCTTCAATCCGGTCAAGCTCGCCTTCCATGAGGGAAGTGAACTCCACGTTGAAGATCTCGGGGAACTTGCTGATCATCACCTTCTCAACCGTCTCGCCGAGTTCGGTCGGGAAGAAGCGGCGCTGCTCATTCCTCACGTACTCGCGTGCGGTGAGCGTCGAGATGATGGCGCTGTAGGTGGACGGCCGTCCGATGCCGAGTCGCTCAAGCTCCTTCACGAGACTGGCTTCGGAGAAACGCGGAGGCGGCTCCGTGAAATGCTGGTTGGGGACAATCTCCCTCACCTCGACGGAATCACCTGCGACGAGAGGGGGAATTGGCGGCAGGTCATCCACCGAGCGACCCTCCTCGACTTCCCGTCCCTCGGTGTAAAGGATATGAAACCCGTCAAATATCATGACCGAGCCAGAGGCACGCACGAGATAACGCCCCAGCTCGAAATCGACGATGGTCATGTCGTAGACCGCCGGCGTCATCTGCGAGGCTACGAAGCGCTGCCAGATGAGCTGGTAAAGCCGGAACTGATCGGGTTCCAGGTACTTCTCGATCTGGTCAGGGCGTCGGCGGACATCGGTCGGACGAACCGCCTCGTGGGCGTCCTGCACCCGGGCCGCTTTGGAAGTGTACGTGTTCACTGCTTCCGGCAGATAGCGCGCTCCGTACTGCGAGCCGATAAAGTCCCGGACCGAGGTGATTGCCTCGGGAGAGACCCGCACCGAGTCGGTTCGCATGTAGGTGATAAGGCCAACCGGACCTTCTTCACCAACGTCAATACCTTCGTAGAGATCCTGCGCGGCGCGCATGGTCCGGCGGCTGGAGAAGCTCAGCTTCTTCGCGGCCTCCTGCTGCAGTGTGCTCGTCGTGAACGGAGCGCCCGGGCGCTTCTTCCGCTGCTTCTTTTCCACCTTGGAAACAACGAAGGGCATCGTCTTCAGGTCCTGGACGACCTGGTCCGCTTCCGTCTGGGTATGCAGCTGGGGCTTGTGGCCGTCGATCTTGTGGAGACTGGCCTCGAATGTCTGACCGTCTTTGGCGCAGAGCGCATCAATGGACCAGTATTCGACGGCCGTGAATGCCCGAATCTCACGTTCACGCTCTACGATGAGCCGAAGCGCTACGGTCTGAACCCGTCCGGCTGAGAGCCCGGTCCGGATACTCTTCCACAGGATCGGGCTCGCCTTGTAGCCAACCAGCCGGTCGAGAATCCGGCGGGCCTGTTGCGCGTCCACCTTGCGGTCATCGATGGATTGGGGGTTCGCCATGGCCCGCTCGACCCCGCTCTTGGTAATCTCTTCAAACAACACGCGGTGAATGGGAGCCCGGGTGTCCAGCTGGCCAGCCACATGCCATGCAATCGCCTCACCCTCCCGGTCAGGGTCCGTCGCCAGGTAGACCTGTCCGGCGGTCTTTGCCGCCTTCTTGATGTCGGCGAGCGTCTTGGTCTTTCCTTTAATAGTGACGTACTTGGGCTCGAAGTTATTATCGACGTCGACGCCCAGCTCCCGGGTCGGCAGATCGCGAACATGGCCGACAGTCGCCTTCACATCGAACCCGCGGCCCAGGTACTTGCCGATCGTCTTGGCCTTAGTGGGCGACTCGACGATGACCAGCGACCCCTTACCGGAGACCGTTTCCGCTCCGTCCTTCTTTTTCCGGCTGCGCGCTGCCTTGGGCGCACGCGGCTCCGCCGTGGCTTCAGCGTCGATTACCGCTGAAGCTTTCGGTGGTTTAGTCGCACGCGACCTGGTTGTCTTTGCTTTAGCTGTTGCCATGTGCTCCAGAATACGATCCGGGGTCAACGAAATCACAACTGAATGTCGTACAAAAAACCCGCGAGGAGTGGGATAAGCAAGACTGGAAATTCCAAACTCGCTAATGCCAACACCTTACGCTTATTGAAAGAGACGGCTGGCGATGGGGACAGGGTGAGGTCAAGTGCCCGCACCTCCATTCATCGCGGGAGCGAGGTCACCAGCCTGCTTTCTCCCGTGCCAGCGCGACGACTTCATCGGCCGCGACCTCGGGCGTTTTCACATCATTCTTGATTTCCGCATCGGCTTGCGAGTAGTACGTTTCCCTGTCGCGAAGCAGGTTGCGCATCTGTTCGACCGGGTCCTCGCCGACCAGGATGGGCCGGGTGTTGTCTAATCCCGCCCGCTTTGATGCCGTCATCGCCATCGTCTTGATATAAACGACGAAACTGTTCGTGCGTGCACCATCGAGCTGACCGGGCTGAACGGCCCATCCTCCTCCGGGGGCAAGCACCGACGCCTGGCCTTCCAGCGCGTGGGCCATCATCTCGCGCTCCAGCTCGCGAAACCTCGGCTCTCCGTGAATCGCAAAGATTCGAGCGATCGGCATCTGCATCTTCCTGACAATCACCATGTCACTGTCGATGAAGCCCGTGCCGAGGCGCTCTGCCACCATCCTGCCGATCGTGGTCTTTCCACAGCCCGGCAATCCGACAAGCAGGATATGCTTCTTCATGAGACCTCCCGCGGGTGATTGCTCCGCTCCTCATCGAGCGTGGTCCAGCGGGCGGCAAGTGCCGAAAGATATCCCCGGTAATTGCGCCGCATTTCATTCAGGGAGTCGCCGCCGAATTTCTCGAGCATGGCGTCGGCCAGGACCAGCGCCATGAGCGCTTCCGCAATGACTCCCATGGCTGGCACCGCGGTCACGTCGGACCGCTCACTCTGTGCCCTGGCAATTTGCCCCGACGCCAGGTCTACCGTGGCCAGCGGCGACATGAGCGTGGAAATCGGCTTCATTGCCACTCTAACAACCAGGGGTTCCCCCGTGGTCATTCCGCCCTCCAGGCCCCCCGCATTGTTGCTCTTCCGGCGAAACCCGCCGAGAGTATCTCTCCCTTTATTTGCGTCCGCCAGGATGGGGTCGTGAACCAGCGACCCGGGTCGTCGAGCCGCGGCGCTGCCGAGCCCGATCTCTACCGCCTTCACGGCGGGAATAGACATCATCATGCCGGCTAATCGACCATCGAGTTTCCGGTCCCAGCTGGCGTGGCTGCCCAGTCCCAGTGGCAGCCCGCGGGCTACCACTTCGACTTCACCACCCAGCGTGTCGCCGTCCTGTTTCGCCTGGTCGATTCTGGCAATGATCTCCGACTCGACCGTGCGGTTGAGCACCCGAACTTCAGATTCATCGGCCGCCGTGTTGAGCGGCACCGGAAGCTCCCGCGGTGGCTCTGCCGGCACACCGCCGATGGAAACCACGTGACTGCCAATCTCAATATCGAACTCACTCAGGAGACGCCTGGCCAGCGCCCCAGCCGCAACCCGAGCTGCGGTTTCCCGCGCACTGGCTCGCTCGAGAATGTCCCTCGCATCCTGTCGCTCGTATTTCAGAACTCCTACCAGGTCAGCATGCCCCGGGCGGGGACGAGTCACCTTGCGCCGCCGTGTCTCACCGGGAGTCCCTTCCGGCGCCATGACATCTTCCCAGTTGGCCCAGTCCCGATTGGCGATCAGCATCGAGACCGGAGAGCCGATCGTTTCGCCGGCGCGCACGCCGGCCAGCCATTCGATATGGTCCTGCTCGATCTTCATCCGCGCGCCTCGACCATAGCCCTGCATCCGCCTGACCAGGTCGCAATTGACCCAGTCAGCCGAAACCGGCAGCCCCGCGGGTAAGCCCTCCACGATCACCACCAGGGCCTTCCCATGTGATTCCCCGGCTGTCAGAAAGCGAAGCGCCACCATCACCCCCGTCGGACGATGTGAATCATGGACAATGACGCACTTGGGTAGCAGGAGTGTATCCAGCGCCCATGTGCCGTGAATAGAAGTAACTTCATGAAGGACCTTTTCACAGCCTCACCCAGCTCCACAATCCTGTTCACAGCCTCGCCCAGTCCTACTCTCGGAAATTATTCATCCGCAGATTACGCAGATTTACGCAGATTAGATCGACCAATCCTGGAGTCCGCCGATCCCATAATCGAAACTCAAGCTGCCTCCCGATGAGTCCAGGAAACGACTCTCTCTCCGCAGCGCAGCCCAACATCGTTAGGCGCTTCCTCTTCTACGGCGCCAGAGGGCACTGTAGCGCTGCAGGCCGAATGCGTAACAAAACTCCATCAGCCCCCAACGCTCGCTCACCTTTCCTGATTCAATCGATGCCACGGATCAGAACTCAAGCTACCTCGATCTAATCTGCGTAATCTTTTTAATCTGCGGATAGTGTTTCTCCCCCATAATCCGAAACTCCGTAAAGGAAGATCCATCATTCCCCAACCCTAACTCACGGAAACAGTATTCATCCGCAGATTACGCAGATTTACGCAGATTAGATCGACCATTCCTGGAGTCTGCCGATCCCATGATCGAAACTCAAGCTGCTTCCGCACAATCCGGACGCCGTGAAAAGATCCGTCAGTCCCCCAATCCTGACTCACGACAAAGTATTCATCCGCAGATTACGCAGATTTACGCAGATTAGAATCGACCATTCCTGGAGTCTGCCGATCCCATGATCGAAACTCAAGCTGCCCCGGTGATCCCAACACAGTGGGAGAAATCCATCAGTCCCCCAACCGTAACTCAGGATAAATTATTTTATCCGCAGGAAGGCAGGTTAAATCGACCCCATCCTGGAGTCAGCCGATTCCACAATCGGAACTCGAACAACCTCGATCTCATCTGCGTAAATCTGCGTAATCTGCGGATAGTGTTTCTCCCCCATAATCCGAAACTCCGTAAAGGAAGATCCATCATTCCCCAACCCTAACTCACGGAAACAGTATTCATCCGCAGATTACGCAGATTTACGCAGATTAGATCGACCATTCCTGGAGTCTGCCGATCCCATGATCGAAACTCAAGCTGCCCCGGT